>JACPTB010000006.1 GCA_016192995.1 Candidatus Woesearchaeota archaeon | reverse complement strand
GTGGTTCACCAAACTCCTTTGAAACTAGGCTACTTATATTTCTAACCAAACTCGGGAGAAACCCCTCGTAACGCTCTCGATGAAGAAAAACGATTGAATTTTGACCTGAGGATGCTAAGCGCATTGGAGGATTTCTACGCAACCTAGTAGTTTAACTCAACGCCAGCATTCTATCCAATGCTTTCTTTGCTTGTTCTGCAATTAGTGTTGGAACCGTAATCTCATGGATTTCCTGCTCCAAGGCAATCAAGACATTTTCCAGATGAATTGTTTTCATATGAGGACAAATGGTGCAAGGAGTGGTGAAATGCTTGCTTGGATGCTGCACTTGGAGCATTTCACCCATACCGCATTCTGTTACGATCATAAATTTATCAGCAGGTGAGTTTTTGATGTATGAAATCATGTCTGAAGTGCCTCCAGCGACATCAACTTTTGCAATAACTTCAGGAGAACATTCCGTATGAGCCAAAACTTTGCCTTCAGGATAGAGCTGGCGATATTGATCAATCTGCCAGGGCTTGAATTGTTCATGAACAATACATTTGCCATTCCATGAAATAATTTCTTTATTTGTTTGCTTTGCCAGATTTTTTGCCATGTATTCATCAGGCAAGAAGATTATTTTTTTGTCGGGTAATTTTTTGATAATGTTAAGCGCGTTTGCTGACGTGCAAACAATATCTGATGCTGCTTTTACCTGGGCAGAAGTATTAACATACGTCACCACAGGCGCATCTGGGTGCTGTTTTTTTAAGTTAATAACATCATCTGCAGTTATTGAAGAAGCTAACGAGCAACCTGCTTCTAAATCCGGTAGAAGAACCTTTTTATCAGGATTGAGGATTTTTGCTGTTTCTGCCATGAAATGTACACCGCAAAATACAATAATATCTGCGCTGGTTCCAGCTGCTTTCTTTGCTAAAGCCAAAGAATCACCATTGACATCGCCAACACCAAAAATAATTTCTGCACGCTGATAATTATGGGTAAGAATAATGGCGTTTTTTTGCTTTTTAAGCTTGTTAATACACAAGGTTAATGGCGCATATAATGCACAGTCCTCTTTGGTTCTGCCTACTGGAGCTAAGAGTTTGTGGAGTCTTTCAATTTCTTCATGAAGTTCATTATACCTACTTTCTTGTTCTGACTCTTGTGGTGATAATGCTGATGTTGCCATAGAAGTATGGTATGTTTTGTTGTTTTTAAAGGTGATTATTTGTTCACTAATTTCTGTGCTGATTCAACTACTTGTTTTACTTGTTCTAAAGAACTTTGTAGATTCTCTTTTGTCAGTTTGACTAATCTCTATTTCTTCCCATAATCTGCTTGCACTCGTAGATCATAAGAAAGGTCATAGATTTTCTTATATTCTTTGTTTATTTCTGATAATGATGTTGCAATTTTCATCCTGCTGATTGAAGTAGAGCCAAATCTTACTTTCAATAAAACATATACTGAATTTTCACAAGCGATGAAATTTCTGTTTGCAGCTGTTAACATATCACCTTCTCGTAGATTTCTTTCTGCTGCTTCCAATGCAATAACTGACCTCTTAAAATCATCTTCAATTTCTTGTTCAACCATAACCTTCACCCATTATTATTTTTTCTGCCAATAACTCAAAAATAAAGTCTTCAAATCCATCAATTTTCTTACCTATCGGCAACTTTTCTATCTTTTCTAATTTTCTTCCTTCAGCTATCTTTTTTATTGCCTGTTCAGCATCTCTTTTACTAACATATTTAATATTTTTCTCTGAAAGAATAAAATAAGTTATTTGTTCTTTAGTAATTTTAATAATTTCTTTACTCGTATTTTCATCTTTTTGAAGATAATTTCTTCTTGCAGCTCTTATTCTATCAATAAAGAAAAGAATCCTTTCAAAATCATTAATCTGTTGATATTTTGAGAACAGCATTTGTAAATTATCTAATCCTAATAGGATAATTCCTCTGAACAATGTATTTTTTATAAAAGGATCTACCTTTATCTTATCCTCTATTTCTTCTAAATAATTATACTCATGAAGATTAAACCGAACCCCGAATAATTCTTCTACTTTTGTTCTTTCTTGATGTATGTTCTCAAAATGATCGCTGACTATAAGGAGATCAATATCACTTTCTTCTGTGGCTGTATCTGCTATTTGCGAACCAAAAAGAATACATACCTCACAATATTGTCTTACCTTTTCTTTTAACAGTAAAATTGCTGCAAGTGTTCTTTCATTTAATTTCAACAATTTCTGTTGATCTAAGATATTTTTTATTAAAAAAAATGTTTTATTGCTGAGATTCAGAGAGATTAACTTTGCGTTACCAACTCTTTGCTCTTTGAGAATATTTGCCTTAACTAGTTCATTAACAACTAGATTTGCAGATCCCTTGCCTGTTTTTGCTTTTTTAATTAACTCAATTTCTTTATATTGCTTGAGAGGTTCAGCTATTAATATCCTTAATAATTTCAAAGCAGTTTTATTCCCTAACAATTCCATAATGGAGAGAATGTTTTATTCATTTATAAAGATTTCCCTGAAAATAGGGAATTCTTTACTTCTTGATGCATGCACCGTCTTGGCAAATATAATTTGAAGGACATTTAAATAAAATAAAACGATCTGTTGGTTCAATTATGACTTTTTTAGAAGAACAGGTGAATTCAAAGATAGTGCTATAATCATTACGATTACCATAGTTTGTACTGTACCCGCAGGTATCTGTATAATAATCATTTGGTTCTTTTTGTCCTTTAATATAACCAGTTGTTTTTACGAAGATAGAATTATCTAGGATATAAGGATCCTGTGATTTAGTATTATCTGGATCAGTACAAAGGGTAGCAAGGGTAGCATTTGGAAAATTCTTCATGAGTATTGGAGTAATCGGAACAAAGGTAAGAGGACATTGTATATTTTGCAGTTCTTTTGGATACGTACCAAGGTCTTTGAAGAAGATTGATTTCTTTTTTGTATCGATGACTAAGGTGAATTTTATTCCTTGATATTCGAATGTTGTTTCTTTAGCATCATCAAATGAGAATTTTTTAATATCAAGTCCTTTTGCAGCCGGCTTTTTGTTGTCATTAAACGTAATCTGAAGAGTTTTAGCGTATCCGTTAACAGAATTAATAAAAGCTTTGTATAAATCAGTGTAAGTGCCTTTAGAGATAATAAATGAATCTCCATTGCAATTATAGCTATTATTGCACGTATCACCTTCTAAATAATAAACTTTATTCATATTGCCTTTTTCATCTTTGCTATAACAGAATAATTCAGTTTTTAACTGACATTTTCCGTTATCACATATTTCATTTGAATTACAATCAATCATTTCAGTATCATCTGTATTAAGTGTTTTGCAAGATCTTTCTTCAACACCAGTGTTTAAAAGATAAAATCCTGGATTATTTTTATTATCACAATAATCATGGTCTGCACCATATATTTTGGGACCATTTTTAGGATTAACTTCTACTTCACCTCTAGTATGAATATCTTTTCCACCGTCGCTATCAGTGCAAATCATTTCTTCGTTGCATGCACCATTGGTACAACCGTTTTTACATTCAATATAAGCTCCAATAAATTTTTCTTCTTTATTACAATAATGTTCAAGGACATATATTTTTTCAGGTGATATTTCTTCACTTACTAATTCAGGTGACGTTTCAAGTATTTCTTTGCCTGTTAAACATTTGTCTTCTCCTTCGAGAAGGTAATTCCAATCTTTACTAAAACCTTTAGTTGATCCTTTTTTAAAAGAATCTGATCCACCATCAGTATCTTGACAAATTACTTTCTGACAAGCTCCATCAAAACACCACTCTCCATCAGGGCATTTAATAAAATCTCCATAAGAAAGATAATCTTCTGGATTGCAAAATAGTTCTACAACATGCGAGCCTAATTCAGATTCTGGTGTATCTTTTCCGTCATTACAAGTATCTTTAACTGTTAAAGGACCAGCATACATATTTCCTGATTGGATCCCGGAGGTAAAACCTTGATTATGAATATCTTTTTCATCACTATCCATACACCATGCTTTTTCACATGCTCCATTCTTACATTTACAATGTACTTGTTCTTTGTTCAAGCTATTATCTTTACACGTTCTCTCAAAAAGTATAGTACTTTCATCAACACTCTTTCCTTGTTCATCAACACAAGAATCATAGATCTGAAGACCATCATCATTAACATCGTTCACTTTAATATCTTTAACAATAACATGGTCTTTAACTAAAGGAGTGAATCCAAAAGGATCATCACAAGATTCACTAACACAAACATCACAAACACCACCACAATCAACTTGTTCTTCATCTTGATTTTGAATGCCATCTTCACATGATGGTTGTTGGCAAGCTCCATTATTACATACACCTTCACAAGGTTTAGGAATTGCTTGTGTTACAAAATAATTCTGAATATTCTGATCATTACAAAAAGATTGTATATTACCTTCTTCATCCTTACATTGATCCTTACATGTTTGCTCAATAACATACCATTTATCTTCATATTTTTTACAACCATCATCACTAGAGACGCAATATTGTTTACCCCCTAATTTTTGCTTGCGTAGATACACTGCTCCAGAAACATCTGGATTATCACCATCGGTATCATAACATCCTAGACTTAAACATTGTTTTAGATTAAATTCCTCTTCAGGCAAAATTTCAGAAGATCTTTTTTCACGGCTAGTTCGAACAGAATATTTTTCCTTTCCATCAGCTGGAGCTGCACCAAAATCGGCATACCTGTATACCTTACCAGCAACATCTGCTGAATCATGCTGTACATACTTCCCAAGATAAACTAAACTAATAATAAGAATAATTATTATACTATAAAGAATAACATCTCTTTTTAATTTTGATTTATTCATGGACAAATCATTTATATTCTCCAAGCTTTAAATAGTTTTCTTGTTTTTGGCTCTGTGGAAAATGTAGTTTTTGGCATCTTCTGGTGAGGCTCTTCAAGTTGATAGGTGGGGATTTTTCGGAGTGCCAGAGAGAAAAATCCAATCCATAATTACATTAAAAGCCGAACTGATGCCAAAACCGAGGCTATGCCGAGATTTTCTACAGAGCCTTGTTTTTCTTCTTGCCTTTCTCTGCTATCATTTGCTGCAATCTAACTTCACCAAGGGGTAGCTTTCCCTTAACTGAAAAACTCTCCTTGATTTCTGCACTGAATTGCTTGTTGTACTTTAAGTTAACAAGAGAAGTAATAACCATACTCAATGCTGCTCCAGTTCCTGCCAATGCCATATCTTTAATAGCATCAAATTCATCTCTTTGCGTACCAAGAAATGCATTTCCTGCTTCTGGCGCGACAATCACTGCTGTCAACCATTCAATAATTTCATATAATGCAGAGAAAGCAAGTGTTACATCAAACGGCAGATAATACGCCCAAAAACCACGCGCTGTTGCAATCCGCATAAAAAGTTCTCTAATGGGATATGCAAGCAGTAATCCGAAAGAGAAGTGAACTACCCTATCATAATGATTTCTGCTAAAACCTAAAACTGTCCAATCTAAGGGAACTAATGCATAGGTATAATGTGCCCCAATACTATGCAAGCTCATGAAGATAAAAATAAGGGTGTATGAGATATTAGATAAGCGAAGGTGATTATAGGTTAAGATTAAGATTGGCACAAAGATAAATACGAGAAGATTTTCAAGAAACCAATCAAAACGATAGGTAGGATTTATGGCTAATATTAACCAGAGAATTAAGAAGATTCCTAAAAGGATTTTAGGATAATGTTTTTTGAAATCAATGTTCATGTTTTAATTAAGTAGAATGACTATTTATAGTTAATGATTTTACTTTGGCATCGGTTCAGCTTTTCAAGAGTATTTCGATTGGATTTTTCTCTCTGGAACCTCGAAAAATCCTTGAATATTTAACCAAAGAGCTTCACAAAATGGGGTTCTGTCCTGAATCTCGGCATAGCCTCGGTTTTGGTGCCGTGATTATCCCGTTTGTGTGTAACAAGGGAAAAAATTCCCACTGGAACTTCCTTTTTTCCCACCTATTAATTTGAAGGATAATCACCAGCATGGCACCAAAAACTTCATTCAGGACAGAACTAAGAATCTAGGCGCTAAAACCCCAGACTTATTACGTACCACTTACTTCAAATGTATCTCAACGATATCTTTGTCTTTCAACAAATGCGCTAATTTATTTAATCGCTGCCCTGAAAACTTGACTGAGTTTCCCCAGATTTTTGCGTATTTAAACTTAGTAACAAAATCTTTATGCAGCGTATGGCACATGGTTTCAATAGTTGCGTTTTTTCTTAAAATTAATGGAATGTTCAAGTCTGCTTTTTTACCAATTTCTTTGCAGTAAACTCGAACAAAGCCAAGCTTGCTGTAAATCAAATCTTTCAACTCACCGAGGTTTACTTTCTGATCAGCAGAAATACAAATATCTGGTTTATGTTTTCGTTTTATTCTTTCAAGATCTTCTTTAGAAATCATATCAATCTTATTTAACACCGTAATTGCATCAGTATAAACCTTATTTCCCTGAATAACATCAATCAACTGCTCAGCAGTAATATCTTCCCTGATAACAATATCGCAATTATTTATTCTGAATTCCTTTAAAATTTTTTCAATAGTTTCATCATCAATCTTTGTTAACCTCACGGTTTTTCCAATGTTTATTCCACCTCGAGGTGTTTTCTTCAATACTACATTTGGACTTCTTTGATTTAACCTGAGATGCGCATCATAAACCTCTTTTAAAAGAACATCAATAACATCCGGCCTGAAAACATCTATCAACATCAATACCAAATCAGCATTGTGCAATACTGATAAAACTTCTCTTCCTCGTCCTGTGCCTGCTGCAGCCCCTCTAACAATTCCCGGCATATCCAAAATTTGAATTTTTGCGTCTTTATACAATAAAGTCCCTGGAATGACATCCAAGGTTGTAAATTCGTAGGCGCCAACAGGCGAATTGGTTCCTGTTAATGCGTTTAATAATGTAGATTTACCTGCAGAAGGAAAACCAAGGAGAATAACAGTTGCGTCACCGCTTTTTCTTACTGAATATCCTTTGCCACCGCCGCCTTTACTTGAACGCGCATCCTCTTTTTCTTTCAGCTGCGCAATTTTCGCCTTGACTAAACCTATATGATGCTGCGTAGCTTTGTTGTATTGGGTTTTTTTGATTTCAGCTTCAAGATCCTTAATTTTACTGCTATATTCAGCCATAAACCTTAAGGAATTGGAGACGTTTATAAGATTTACTCTTTGTGATACGTAATAAGTCTTCCATGGTTTTAGCGCCGGTTCAGCTTTTGATGTGATTATTGATTGGATTTTTCTCTCTGGAACTCCGAAAAATCCCCAAGGAAATTTAAGAAGAGCTTCACAAAAGTAGGCGCTAAAACCTCAGACTTATTACGTACTATTTATTCCTCTTTTCCTGAGAAATCAAATTCAATTCTGCCAACAAAAAGCTGGTTTCGCGCGTCATTATTTAAGCTTGTACTCCTATCAGAATAATAAAATATGTTTCTTCGAATAGGCAAATCACCTTGCTGCAATCCCAAGATTTTGTAGAGTTCTGTTATAATATCTTCTTCACGAAGCTTATATTTTTCATGCATAATAATATCTAAATCAATAAACTCTGAATCTCTTAACAAAATAAAATTATAATTTGCGTCCTTCTCAATGCTAAAACGCCATTTTTCAACCGTATAATCCCTAAATTCTCTTATGAAGTCTACTGCTATTTTTTTGCTGGTCTGCAACTTTAAATACTCAATTTCTCTTTTTGATTTTACTTTCATTTTTTGCAACTGCTGCATTAATTTTGACAATTCTTCCTTTGTTTTACAATGATATTCTTCAGTAAAACTTATATCTTTGCCATTGTAGTGAGTAACAAAAATATTCCATTCTTTATTCTCTCTCATTCTCGCTTCTATACGAACAATCATCTGCTTTGTTTTTCGCTCAAAGCTGATCAAATCGTTTGACTCAATTAATTTTTCCCACATGATTTTCCTATTAAGCAGAACTTCTATTTAAATCTTCTTTTACTATTCGATTTTAATGATAGAAAAAATCTTATCGAGTTCTGCTTTTTTATCTTCAATTGAAATATTATATCGCTCGAATCCTAAGCTTCCATTATCTTTTTCTATGAGATTCTCAAAACCAATAACAACACAAATACGAAGAGGAGTGTTTTTTCTTAAAGTTTTTATTGTTTTTATTAGGTGATAAGCAAGTTCAAGAAATTCCGGCCTTACACAAACAGATTTGCAATTATAGGTTATTGCATCCTTTATGGTTGTTTGTATTTCTTCTTCTGTTGCCTGGGAATCGAGATTAGTGTGATCAAATAAAGAGGCAAATGCTTCTAGAGAAAGTTTATTCTGCTTCAGTTCATGTTCATCTGCATTTTCAAGAATAGCAACAGTATTGCTCGTGCCAATTCTTGCAGCACCAAGATTAATATATGTGATGGCATCTTTAAATGAGGCAATACCTCCTGATGCTTTTATCTGCACTCCATCATACAACACTGGCTTTATCAGCTTAAGATCTTCTTCTGAAACACCCCTTGTACCATAACCTGTAGAAGTCTTAACAAAATCTGCGCCTATATGGCAGCACCATTGGCTAAGCTCTTTTATTTGCTCTGAAGTAAGATAGCAGGTTTCGATAATTACCTTAGTAATAATTCTACGGCAGTCATTCTGGAAACTTCGGACGTAATTCGTAAGCTCGAGAATTTCATTTTTGACATATTCAATATTATTATTTTCTAATAATTCATACAAATTAATGACAAAATCTATTTCAATATCATTATTTTCTTCCATAGATGCGAGAAAACGGTGATTATTTATAAAATTTAATATAACAATATTAAAACAGATTAAAACTTCAACCAATCTTTTTTCTTGAAATACCACGCCATGAAGAAAACTGCAAAAAACATTAATGATAATGCATACTGGTAACCATGTTTCCAGTGCAATTCAGGCATATATTCGAAATTCATACCATATATCCCTGAAATTAAAGTTGGAACAAAAACCAGCGATGCAATAACAGTAAACGATTTCATAACCTTGTTAAGATCATTGGAAACTGTCGATAAATGCACATTGAGAATCTCTTTTAATCTGTCACGGTTAATTTCTTCAATATCTTCAAGCTGTTTAGCATCTTGATAAAGGTCTGAATAAAGCTCTTTCTCCTTAGAGGTTAAATTAAAAGCCAGCCCTAAACGTAATGATTTAATAACTTCAGCGTTGCTTTTAATAGCTTTTCTAAAATAGATCAGTGTTTTTTTGAAAGCAAAGGTCTCTTCCATGTAATTTTTCTCCACTTTGTTAAGAACATCACGCTCAATAACATCAACCTGCATATCAATTTTATCAAGAGTTTCATCAAAAGATAATATTACCTTCGAGGTTATATGATAGATAACATAAGGAATAGTTCGATTAAGGAGATCTTTTTTAGGGTGCGCTTTGATACTATCAATTACCCGGTTGTCTTCTAGTCGCAAGGTAACAATATATTTATCTTTGATAAAAATACCTAAAGGTGTTGTTTCAATTGATTTATTAACAAATAAAGGCGCTTTTAATATAACCATAACAAAATCTGATGCTGCCTCTACCCTTGGACGTTCGCCTTCATCAAGGCAAACCATCAAATCATGCGTAGAAACTCCAATAAGATTCGAAAGCGCTTCTAATTCTTCTTTTGTTGGAGCTTCGCAATCAACCCAGATAATATTCTTCTTCTTAGTTTTAGCTACTTCAACCAAAGATATTGTTTGAAATTGATCTTTAAGATGAGTATATGCTTCCAACATAGCACTTTTAAGTTGCATAGTAGTATATAAAAGTTATTTTTGACACTATGAAATAACAATATTACTTTTGCCGAGCCGATTATTTCGGCAGATTTATAAACAAACAGTACGAGAAAATAATGCAATCTAGGTGTGTTTCATGACCAATGTTGATCTTAAAAAAGTTGATTGCCAGCTGGATGAAATAAACAAAAAAATAAGCTTTTATGCGGTTAATCCTATCAACGCTGATGAAGAAAAAAAGAAATTCTTTGCTTCTCAAAATTATAATCCTCAATTTACCTATGCTCCGTATCGAGAAAATTTGGGGGAGTTAAAAACAATACTTGCAAATATACAAACTGACGAATCTACCATCGGAACTCTACTAGGCTATATTCGCCAACTTTTTGTTTTGGAAATAGAAATGCTTGAACAACGCGGTAAACTTGCATTCACTGAAAAATGCTTGAAATTATGGCAAGCACCAGACAAAAAAATTGTGGGAAGAGCAAAACAAATCCTTCAAGCAATTCCTCGAAAAAGAAGAAATGACGGGAAAAAAGTACTGACGACAAAAAAAGTCATCAATGCACTTCAAGTAGCTCTTCTTAAGTATGGGTTGAGAGGCTGGACAGTTCGAGAAAAAAACATGATTGCTTGCGCTGCAGTAAAAGTGGGAGAAAAAGAGGTCCTTATCAAAAAAAATGAAAAATTTTCTCAAAAATTTCTTAAAAGACTTGTAGTTCATGAGATTGGCACCCATGTGATTAGAGCAGAAAATGGCGAAAAACAACCTTATACTCTGTTTAAACGCGGTTTGCCAGGTTATCTTATGACTGAAGAAGGCTTAGCAGTCGTTAATGAAGAACACCATGGATGTTTAGATCCGTTTACCTTAAAAATATATGCTGGTCGCGTTGTTGCTATTGATAAAGCATTGCAGGATTCTTTTAGAAATACGTATAACCATCTCAGAAAATATTTTACTCCCGATGTTGCCTGGCGATTAACTATCCGTGCAAAACGCGGCATTGCCGATACTTCTCAGCCTGGTGGTTGTACAAAAGATGTTGTTTATTACCAAGGGTATCTTGCTCTTAAAAAATTTGTTGCAGAAGGAGGAGATATTAACCAATTATATTATGGCAAAATTGGCATCAAAGATATTGAATATGTACAGAATATCAACGGCATTGTCCATCCACGATATTTACCTACCCTGCGATATTTAAAATTCTTTACCGATAGTTTTGTGGAACAATTTAATACCATGGTCAGTGTTATTTATCCTTTTAATTTGTTACATGGTAAAAAATAGTACCTATTAAGTCTTCTATGGTTTTAGCGCCAGTTCAGCTTGAACATATTATTTCGACTGGATTTTTCTCTCTGGAACTCCGAAAAATCCCCAAAGTAAATTTAAGAAGAGCTTCACAAAAGCAGGCGCTAAAACCCCAGACTTAATAGGTACAAAAAATAGCTATATTTTAATAAAATTCCCAAAGACAAATCCAAAGACTGCCATAAAAATAGTATACATCACTTGCGATGAAATTAAAAAAATAGGGATGTATTTAACACCAGCTTTGACATTTCCCTTTTCTAATATTGCAACAATCATTGACGAAAAGAAAGCAATGATAGCAACTGCCCATCTTGAGAAATTAATGAAAAGCTGAGGATCAAGTTTCTTACCTGAGGCGCTGCCTAAAAATGATGAGAATCCTGAAGCTCCAGCTGTTGAACTTGATAGCATGCTCGTAACACCTTGAATTACACTCAAAAGATTGAATGAAAGGGCAAATAATAATGGCGCAATGAATATAACAATAGCTGCAATAAAAATCATATATGAGATGACAGCTGCATTCATTTCATCTTTTAATGCCTTTGTTTTCTTTAAACTATGCACAATATCATCCATAATATCGGCGATTTTTCCTCCGCTTGCAATCTCACCGACAATCAAATCAACCGTTCTTTTTAACATAGGAGAATCATATTTGCTCGCGAAATCCTGCAATGCCTCGTCAACATCATTTCCCGTCATTACTTTCTTTGCCGCAAGCGCAATCTCATGAGCTAAAACACCAAACCGCGGCTTAATCGAAAGCCATAATGCATTTTCAAACGACAAACCACCTTTTAAGTTTGAAGAAACTGTTGCGAGAAAATCAGGGAGAACTTCTTCCATTTTTCTTGTTCGGTTAAAAATTCTAATATCAATATAAAAATAAACAAACAACGTGAAAAAACCTACCAGTGCCAGCGGAAGAATAAGCCAGATAAGAAATGCATAGACAAATACCATATGAAGAGCCTGCGTTTTAATCGGCTCCCAAAAATATCTGAAGTAAAGGATAATAGTCAATAAATAAGAAATGTAGAAAAGAATGCCAAAGAAATTGTAAGGATCATGATAAATTCCTGCCTTGAATAAATATCTGTGAAGATAAGGCCGCGCTTTTCTTGGAACAAATGCTTTTCCAAATTCATCAGTAAAAAAAAGCTTCATGGATTCACCACTACCTTTAGAGAACTTTGCAAAATACTCGCAAGGCTCGGGTTACTGCCAGTTCGCATTGAGATATATGTTTGACAAAACAATTTTCTCTCTGGAACCTCGAAAATTGCCCGATAAGTATTTCGAAAATGCTCACGTAATAGGCAGTAACCATAATTTTGCAAAGTTCTCTTTATCAATATCATATATTCACCGATAATCTTGTTGTTTTAAATATTGATACAAAAATAAATTGAATAAAAACAAGGAATCCCAATACTACGCCGAATAAACGCGGAGCTGTATCGGGAGTTAAGAAATTTACCAACGTGCCAATAACAATAAATATTGTCATCCCCAACGAAGGAACAACAACTGCGAGCAACATATAAAATAAAGCAAGAGAATTTAATTTTTTACCATACGCTTGAATGTCAGACATTTGCTCATTGGTAATTTCTTCCAGCGTATCAGATAATGACCTGCTTACATCAACGCCTACTTTAACGGCATTTCCTATTTGAAACATTATTTTTCTGAATTTAACTGACGGAGAATATTTTACTGCATTATCAATAGCTTTTTCAATCGGTGTTCCAAGATTAATTTCATCAACTATTTCTTTGAAATATTGTTTAGCAACACCATAACTCTTAGAGGCATCCAACAGCGCGTTTAATAAAGGAACACCGGAGTTTAATTTTACCAGTAAATATCTTCCCGCGAAAAGCACTTCCCGGTCAAGATCACGCTGGCGTTTTAATATCCTTTGTTTTGGCACCAGCAGAAAAAAATGGAAGAAACCAATACATAAAATAATAAAGGTCGGCAGAAGAAAGATAAGATTTACCTTAAATGTTTGAAACATAAAAAAGAAGAATATCGTCATACCCATACCAAAGGTTGCTGCTCCTTTAAGGGACTTTTTAATGTAGATATCTGGTCGATCTTTCATATATGCCATACGAAGATCTGTTTTTACCTTAGGATAAAAATGCAAGATCGTATGAACAATATCCATGGAAACACCTGTAATTATCAAAATTATATTAATTTATTTTCAATTTGCCTAAATAATACTTTGACATGATTAAACCTATTGAATTTAAATCTTTGATTTCATTGTCAACAAGATATTTCAGCACTCTTATTTTTTCTTCAATGTCTTTCTGCATATCTTCAGGGGTAATTCCTGCAAATAACTTCAATGTTTTAGTAATCACTTGAAAATTCCCTACTTTTTCCAGCTTATCAGTGATAGGATTATGCTGCAGCACTATATTTGGCTTTCCATTAGGAAGAATTTCTGCAAACTGAAAGGTTCTTCTTTTATTCGTGCGTCTGTTTCGATTTTGCACTAAAAGAGCGCTTAATGAAGGAAGCACCAGAGGAGGAATGTTAATAGGCGGGTTTGTAAGCCTTGTAATAGTTTCGTCAGCATCGTTTGCGTGAAAGGTGCCATAGACTGAATGCCCTGTATGCATTGCCTCGAAAAGAACTTCTGCTTCTGCCTGCCTTCTAATTTCTCCCATGATAATTCTATCCGGCCTCATCCTTAAAGAATTAACAACAAGGTCTAACATTGAAATCCCGCCTTTGCCTTCAGGATTAGGCAAACGTGTTTCCATAGGCACCCAATGCAATGTTTTTGGCAAACGAAGCTCACGGGTATCTTCAATAGAAATTATCCTTTGATTGGGAGGCATAAAACTTGAAACTACATTAAGCATCGAAGTTTTTCCTGAACCTGTACCTCCTACGACAAGCACTGATAATTCATTCTGCATGCACAGCCACACTAACGCTGCAGCATTATAATCAAAAGTTCCTGACTTAATAAAATCTACGACGGTCCATGGCTCTTCAGCAAATTTTCTGATAGTAATAGTATTCCCAAAAGAAGAGATTGGCAGCAATGTTGCATTTACCCTGTCCCCTGTTTTCAAATGCGCGTCCATTAAAGGATTAAGAATAGTTATTTCTTTGTTCACATCTCTTCCAATCATAGTAGCAAAATGCCGTATTCTTTCTTCACGCGGAATAACAATGTTTGTTTTCAGCCACGCATGGCGCTTGTGATAAATCCAAATAGAATCTTTTGAACCGTTGATAACAATTTCTTCAATATTCTTATCTTTTAAGAGAATTTCAACATTGCCTAATCCAAGATTCTGCTCGATAACATAATTAATCAGCATATCTTTAGTGCGCTGGTCTGCGTTAGGAAAATATTTTTTAAGAAGACTGCCTAACTCGTTTTTAAACTGCACTTTAATGACTTCAATGCCCCCAGCTTCAGTTAATTCTGTAACGCCAGTTCCTACTTGAGAAATAAATTCTTCTCGTATTTTTTCAAGAATTAAGGTGGTCATTTTACTCATGTTGGTAATATTAACCACGTATCTTGGCACGGTGTCTTCTTCGGAAAATTCTATTTTAATATCTACCAGAATATTATTTACATTTAATTGATAATTATCTAAAATTTCAACATTACTTTGTACATTTTCTTCCACATCTATCCCCTACACACCACCTGCTATGGTTAAAAAATATTTATCTATTGACTATAATGAGAGTATATTGTTATTTACTCTTTTTCATAAATCCAAACATCCCTTTTTTCTGGGGTGTCGGAGGCACTTCTAATTTTTTTGCTTGATTAGGAACTTCCTGCATTTGAGGAGGATTCTCCAGATGTTCAGGAGTGATTTCATTATTTACTTTAAAGACTGGTTTTGAAGGAGTTATTGGAGCTGATGGAGCTGCTCCTGGTTTTGACGGAGCTTCACTTACATTCTGAGTAATACCTGGCTTTGGCGCTGGAGGATTAGTTGCTGTTTTACTGAGTGGAACTGGTATTGTTCCTGCACTTCCTGGTGGAGGGATAGCACTTGGTTTTGGCGCAGAACTTGAGCCAGCCATCGCTTTTTCTAATTCTGCAAGCTCTGAAGATAATGCCTTGATTTCAAGATTAAGTTCAGCCTCGTTATATAATTTGAGAATTTGCTTGTACAACATTAATTTATCATACATAAAGCCACTCGGCAATTTACTATACAACTGATTTATTTTAAGATAATCTTTTTTAGCTAGATCCAATCTTCCTACCTGCACTTGCTGGAAACCATGGTCAAGCAATCCCTGAACTTCTTTTTTTGTTCTTTCAAAGTTTTCAAGCATTTTCTTAGCATTTTCTATATTCAATCTGCTAAAAAAATTCATAATATTATTTTCTAACCGCAATCTTTTCTCTAAAAACACATCAGGCAACTGATCAAACACCTGCTTAACTTGTTTATACATCTCATCTGCCACTTCAAGCTTTCCTTCCTTAAGATATCCTTCTCCTTTCATCAGCAGATTTTCAATCATTTGAGCTTTTTTGTCGACATCTACCATGACTTGAGAAAGCTGAATGGTTAATGCCTCATTTAACTGCGAGAGTTTTTTATGGATAAAATTTTTTTCTTCAATCTGCGTTTTGGTTAAATTAGTAAAACGCTCTTTAACCTGCATGTAAAGATCTCCAGCATCCTTAAATTTGTTCTGCGCTAACATTTGCTGCAATTTATCAAGCTGATCTTCAATAGTATTGCTTTTAATAGAAAGCCCCTGCTGCTTAATAACTGCTTTTGGACCAGCAGATTTTTCCATTTTGTCTTTTTCTGTTTCTAAAAATGCATCAATGTCCATAAGTATCCTCTTTTAACTTTCAAGCACTGCATAATACCGTTCCCATAACACTGCGACTTTTTCTCTGGCCAGACCTTTGGCTTCTGCCTTTTCAAAGAATTTCTGCCTTATTAATTCTTTGTTTGTAGCTAAGTATTTAGCCCATAATAATTGTATATGGCCTTCACGTATCCCTTTTCCCCTTGCTTTTTCAAAAAATGCTTCTTTTGATTCAAAACCTATTGACTGCATACCAACATCTTTTGCTTTTTCTTCAATAGCATAAATATAAGGCGTTGTAAACTTATACTCTAATCCTAAAATCTTTTCTTCAACAAGAAAATCAGTCCATGATTGAATAGTAGCAAGAGGAGTATTCAATAATTTTGCAGCATCAGCTACCGTAATCTTCTTTTTTTGCTTTACAAGCTCTAGAAAGGTATCTACATCAGTAGTTAATACCTCATCTTGTACTGGCATTTCATACTGACAGGAGTTCAGAGCTATAAAAACTTTCGTTACTAAAGCATAGTAGTGTCATTTATGTTGAAAAGTTGTAATCTTATCCTTCTTTCTTACAACCCCATGGTACTGTTCCTTTGACATCATATAATGTTAAATGGTTTTGATCAAGCCAAAAATTACCACCAAAACCACTTACTTGCAAAAGATCTGGGATCTCGCCGTCTTTACATTCTCCTTTTCTAGGTAAAAAACGGTAATCAACATCAACATAATCTTCTCCGCCACCAAATAAAGGATTATTTCGATCAATTAATGATTCAATACCATAAGATGAATGTGCCAAGTTACCAGTAAATCTTCCTAAAAAGTCAGGAGCTCCACTATTAGCGCGATAATCTTCATTTTCCATAAAAATAGAGGTATTTTCAGCACCCCAACTCACAATGTTTGTTGCATTAATAATACGTGCATCTTCGTATGATCCTAATGTTGCTACAAACAAAGGATCCTTCAAACCAATAATTGAAAGATTGGTTCCAACACTAACAGTGGGCGAGCCAAATTCAAATTTAATGTCTCCTTGCAACGATGCAATTTTTAATTCCATTTCTGCAGTAATTTCAACCAAATACGGGCTAACCTGCTTAATAGCATATTGTTTTAAGGTGAGTTCTGTATTTATATTAAGATCACGATTAGCAATTTCATTGACAAGCTGAAGGTGAGGATCAATGTTCTTTTTCATTAACTGAGGATATTGGGCATCAAAACCAGCAAACGGAACTTTACCTTTTTTCATAGTATCTATGAAAATTTGCTTTGTTGTGGAAGCCAATAAACTAGGAATATATTTATCGACTAATGTTTTGGCAAAATCATCAATCAATGCTATCTTAATTTTGTCAGTTTCAACTTTTTCTGAATTTTGAGCTTGAGGAATTGCAACAAACTGGATGAAAAAGATAGAAACTATGATGGTAGCAAGAAACGTAAAGAAAAATCCTTTTTTATGTAATTTAGGTAGTTTTATTGCCATAAAACAACCTCGCCAAGATAAGGACCATAAATAGATGCACCTGCAGCATCTTCATATAAACCATGAACTAATCTTCTTACGGGCAAAATAACTCGCGCATTTTCTAATTTTATACCTTGCTTGTTTTCATAGATCAGCGTTGTTGTTCCTTTACCGACAACCCCCGGCGGCAAAGGCTCGTATATTGAAATCTTAAAGCCGTATTGCTGAGGAACAAGTTTTGCAGTTAACTTTTCTGATAATTTTTTAGCTGTCATTAAACAATCTTCTGCACCTGGACATGAAGCTGGATCTTTTTGATAGCGATAATTGAATTCTGCTAGCTGTTCAAGCACGGTATTCTCAGTGTTTCTAATAATATCTTTGTTAATTAAATCAAAAACATACTGATCATTGATTTCTTTAATTTTTGTTTTTGCAAGAAAATTCATTAAATCCAAGCTGTAAATTTCAGATTGCTGCGTAGGAGGTTCTGATACTTTAAATGCAAATATAACACTCATCCCAATAACCAGAATAAAAAGAGCTATAATTGAATCCATAGTAAAGAAGTAACCCTTTTTCTTCCTGAAGTTGGCAGTAACCATAATTTTGTAAATGTCTCTGAACATCTTATTGAACATAACGTTCCAGATACAACCAAGTATAAAAAGTTAATTTATTACGTACTTATTGTTTAGGTTCCCAGACACTGATGTAAATTACAACTGGCTTTCCATTAGGACCAATAGCTAATCTGCTATACGTCTGCACTTGAGGTACTCCCTGCTCTGGTGTTTTAATAGTATCACTTTCACTCAGTTTCTTTACTGGCACTAGAGGAGTTAACTTATCAGGAGTGTTGCCGGTGCAACAATATACTTTCCCATATTTAACAGAATTTGCTTCCCAACCTTTGCCTAATTTTATTTTACTAACATCACAAATATAACTTGATTGCGAACCATATACTTCTGTATTCCACGTACAGTCATTAATACCATAGCACTCAGCATGACAATAACCATCATTTCTTGTGCAATCAGGCATACATTCAGTTGATTTTTTCAAAGTAAAGCTCTCAGTTCCTGTTTTATCAGTTTTAACTTTCTTTGCCTGGCCTTCAAAGCCAACTTTATTAACACTAATCGTTACTTCAGGCATTGCTTTTGTTTTAAGCTTTGCTTTGCCTGCCTCATCAGTTACCTTGGTATCAAGAAGCATATTTTCCGTGGTTTTAAGGGTTTCATCTGTCACTAAACTGCTTACTTCAACAGTAACCCCTGATAAACCTACTGCTTTTCCAGAAACTTGTTTGTAAACCAGAACCGTAATATCCTTAAATTCTGCCTGAAATACACATTCGCCTGCTTCATTTAAGATATAACCTTTTCCAAATAGAATTTCACACGTAGTACAAGCAGGCGCTGGCTGGCCCTTTGGAATTTGCGCATCTGGGATAGTGCAAACAATTTCCGGAGGTATTGTTATATCTTTAACACGAATAAATTTACCACCAACATTTGCATATCGTTGACCATTAATTTCTGGACAATGTGTTTTTTTGCTACCTGGTTTTGGATTACAAATACCCAGTTTACCCTGTTGATCTTTACCTTGCTTATCTTTTTTATCTTTAGGATACTCTTCCCAAATATCGCGATAACATTCACCTTCATGAACTGCATCTTTCTGGCCATTGCAACATCCAACTCCATTATCAAACTGACCAGTTTTATAAAATTCATTAGGCGCATTACCGCAACATAAATGCTTTGCATCAACTGCATTGCCTTTTACTTCAGGCATCCAGAACATTGAAGGATATGAAGTTCCATCTGCTTTCTTTTTATTGGTATTCCAGAAATCTGCACTGCAACAATCCGGATCATCTGCGCTGCACACTAACGTTGAACCTACTTCAATCGGATTTTTACCTGGATTATCGTACAATCCTGGGCAAACACCATCAGCCACACCACAATCATAATTTAAAGAGCATAATTTAATCCCATTTCTAGAACCATAATCAATTTTCGCTACTGTTATCTTTATTGTAGCAGTTACTACAACTACAATAAAAATAACAAGTATAAATACTTTAAAGATTTGTTTTCTCATACTACCCCTTTTGATGGCTCTGCCCCGAATCTCGGCATAGCCTCGGTTTTGGTGCCGTGATTATCCCACTTGTTTATAACAAGGAAAAAATTCCTATTGGAATTTCCTTTTTTCCCACTTATTAATTTGAAGGATAATCACAAGCATGGCACCAAAAACTTTACTGATCAAAGAAAGTATTTGATAACATTTGACTTTCTTTGATGGTATATTGCTACGCAATACATTCGGGGCAGAGTCCTTTTGATTAGTCATAAACAAGTAGTACTGATATATAAAAGTTTTTAAATGAACTAAAAATTCCAATCACTGGAAGCGATGAAGTATTATTGATATAATTATTACATGATTGGAATTTTTACCATGGCAATTACCATATTAGACTGTTACACTGATGAACCATCTGGATTAGGCGTGCCTCCTTATTTAGGAACATATCCTCGTTATCTCTATGGGTATTTCAAAACTAAATATCCTGAAGAAACTATTTATTATGTGACTATTGATGATCTTAGATTGTTTTATAAATATCGTAATAAGATTCCTGAAACAAAATTGCATCAGAAAACTGATATTAGTGTTTTTAATCTGACCGTAAATTCTCCTCGCCTTTATCAAATAATTACTGAAACATCTGAACTGATTATTAATTTAGGCGTGCATGTGCCTGGAAAATATCTTACTGGAACACCTGGAACTATTATTGAAGTAAGCAGATTGCTCACTGATCTTAAAATTTCCTGTAAAAAAATATTAACTGGACCTGCTATATTTGGAACGCAAATGTTTGGAGGGAAATTCTTTGAAAAAATACCTAAACATTTGTTTGACGAGGAAAAAGCCTTTGCGTTTTCCTATGATGAAATCAAACGCTATAGCATTACAGGAGCCGAAGTGGTCAAACAAATTCTCAATTATAAAATAATTGAGATAGAAACTGGCAAAGGATGCAATGTTGGCAAATGCAGTTTTTGCACTGAGCCATTAAAAGCAAAAGTTGCCTATCGAAATAAAGATGATATTGTTGCTGAAATCAAAGCATTGTATGATCTTGGCGAACGAAATTTTAGATTAGGGAAACAAACCTGCTTTTATTCTGTACCAAATGTCATTGAATTACTACAAGATATTAGAAAAACCTGCCCTGATATTGAAATTTTACATATAGATAATGTCAATCCTATTTTTGTTCCTACTAAAAAAGGCGAGGAGATAACTAAAGCAATAGTAAACTATTGCACATCTGGAAATATTGCCGCATTTGGCGTTGAAAGTTTTGATCCTGTTGTCACCCGTGAAAATACTTTGAATTGCAATGCTGAAACTGCAATGAAAGCAATCAGAGTCATCAACAAATACGGAGCTGAGCGAGGCAGCAATGGCATGCCTAAATTTTTGCCTGGCATTAATATTATCTTTGGCTTAAAAGGCGAAACCAAAAAAACCCATGAGATCAACATGGAATATTTCAAGAAAATTCTTGATGAAGGGTTATTGTTACGACGAATTAATATACGACAGACTGCTATTTTTGAAGGCACTAAGTTGTATGAAGAATGCGGCGACAAATTCCTCAAGAAAAACAAACAGTATTATTGGAAATGGCGCAATCAAATCAGGCAGGAAATTGATTATCCCATGCTCCAGCGTGTTGTACCGATTGGAACTGTTTTGCATGACTGCATTGCTGAAGTGTATGATGGGAAAACTACCTTTTTACGACAGATAGGAACGTATCCTTTAATTGTAGGTGTTAAAGAACGCGTTGCACTGAAGAAAAAATATTCTGTGAAAATTATTGGGCATATGCTGAGGAGTATTGTAGGGGAGATTGTTAAACAAGAATAACCGTACGTAATAAGTCTTCTTTGGTTTTAGCACCAGTTCAGCTTGAGATGTGATTAAACATTGGATTTTTCTTATAAATCAAGGAGTCATAATTTGGCTTGCGTCTGGGATTATAAGACTTGCCTATCGGCAAGGAACCCCGAAAAATCCTCACAGCAAATATAAGAACAGCTTCACAAAAGTAGGTGCTAAAACCCCAGACTTATTACGTACGGATAACCGAAAGTTTTATTATTAGATATCTCCATTATTTTTGAATGATGGATATTGATAACCTAGAAAAAACAAAAGGAACACTCACTTGCCCAACATGCAAACATAAGCAATCCATTGAAATTCCAACATCATCATGTCTAGCGTTTTACCAATGTAAAGGTTGCAATAAAATAATACCCGCAGAAAAAAGCTGTTGTGTATTTTGTGATTACGGCGACAGAAAATGTCCTGTTGCTAAGGAGCATATCACATGAATATACATCCCACAAAAATACCATTTGAATACCACCAAATAACAAAGTATATCTATATCGGATCAAATGCCTGCTGCAGAACTCATTTCTCAGATCAGCTTTTGAAGAAAGGGATTAAAGCAGATATTAGTTTGGAAGAAAACCGCATAGAACAACCTTGGGGCGTTAGCTTTTTCTTATGGCTACCTACAAAAAACCATGCTCCTCCAACTGTACAGCAGTTTAATATTGGGATTGCTATGCTGAGAGAATTGATCAGAAATAAAATTAAAGTTTATGTCCATTGCCAACGCGGTCATGGAAGAGCTCCGACGCTTGTTGCTGCTTATTTGATCTCACAGGGAATGACTACGAAAGAAACGATTGATTATATTACAAAAAAAAGACCTGTTATTCACTTAGACTCAAAACAAGTTGCTGCGCTCAAGAAATTTGAAAAGATGCGTAAACACTAATTTCATTTTTTATTACCACAACTATTTCTTGATTTCACCTCATAGCAACATTTATAAATAAACTATCTGTTCTGTTGAGCATACGCCTCGATAGCTTAGCCGGTGGAGCGGTCGGCTGTTAACCGACAGGTCACCAGAAGTCTTGGTTTATAGCCTTGACTGGTGAATTCGAATCTGGTTCGAGGCGTATTTTATTTTGAAAATACATAATCTCTTTTTTACCGTTTAAGATTGCAATTCTATCATTAATATTGGTTTTAGCAGGTAAAAAACCATATTTTTCCCAAACTTTGATTTTAGTTAATTGATTATCATTGGTAAAACCAATTTCATCCATCCATTTTCTAAAAGCGATTACCCCATTTATTTGAAAATAAAAAGAATGCAACTTTTTATTATTTCTAAATCTATTTCTGTTATTTGAATATAAATTAAAACCTAATGATTCAAGAGTATGTTTACAAAAAACATGTATATTTTCATTTGGAGATTCATAGTTAATTACAGGATAATAATTAATGTTTTTATGCCTATTTTTGAAAACTAAAGAAAAGTCTGTATCTGCAAGCCCACGAAGAAATATTTTTTTAATTTGTATATTTCCATTAAGAATTATTTTAGGGATATTACAGTTTTCTTTTGAGCCGCTTGGAAGACCACATACCTTATCTAAAAAGTTATATCTTGCTTTTGAATGAAGAGTAATTTCAACAGAGTTATGACCTTTTCTAGGTTTAATATCCAGATTGAACAGTTTTAGAATTAATGGAGAAAGATAATTTTCATACCAGATATGTTCATTTATAAAATGACCATTATATGATATTCTATTTCCATGCTTTCTATTGACTAAACAACCATCTCCCAGATGAATTCCTATTAAATGAGCAAGATCGATAGTTAATTTATCAGGTAATTTAATTCCTCTTTTAATGTCATTTTTACTAAATTCAATTTTTGAAATATCTAATTTAGTTTTATTCATATTCACCTATGATAATTACTGATTTATATACCTCACGACACCATGTCCAGTGGCAAATATGTCCAGTGCTTTAAAATTCAGAATTCAACGTTTATAGCCTCATTCGAAAATTCACACTGGACAACCGAAAATTCTTCAGATAATACATTAACCATTGACTTAAAAAATACCACGAAATCTTTATAAATAAACTGGCTTTCTTTTGAACAACGGGCCCGTAGCTTAGTCTGGTGGAGTGCTCGACTGATAATCGAGTGGTCCGGTGTTCAAATCACCGCGGGCCCATCTTTTTTTAAACTCGGTTTTACCACCAGGCACATTTTTTCTTTTTGTTTTTAATGAGTAAATCTTTATTAATATCCTTCAATTCTCATATGCATGTCCAAACTCATTGAAATCAAGCAAAAAGTAAAAGATCCAACCGTCAATATTATTCTCGATACTTTGGAAAGGAATAAACAAGCATTAGTTTTTGTTAATTCCAAGCGAAGCGCTGAAAAAGTTGCTGAAGAAATTGCTGGAAAAACCAAAATAACCTCTCAACATCTTACCTTATTAAGTGAAACAGCCTTGCATGCTTTATCAAAGCCAACATCACAATGTGAAAGATTAGCTCGGATTATTAAAAATGGCGTTGCCTTTCATCATTCTGGATTACTTGCTGAACAACGGGAATTAATTGAGGATAGTTTTCGAAATGGAACTTTGAAAGTAATCTGCTGCACACCGACACTTTCGTGGGGAGTAGATTTACCAGCATTTCGATGTATTATCCGAGATTTAAAACGTTATACGCAACGTGGATTGCTGTATATTCCAACCTTGGATTATCACCAAATTGCGGGAAGAGCTGGACGACCTGGAAAAGAGGATTATGGGGAAGCAATTTGTATTGTTAAAGATAATGCTGAAAAAGAAATAGTCCTTGAAAAATTTATTTGGGGAGACCCTGAAGAAATTTATTCAAAGCTTGCTGTTGAACCTGTTCTTCGAACGTATTTGTTGAGCTTAATTGCAACAGAATTTGTCAAGACAAAACAACAAATTATGAGTTTTTTCCTTAAAACTTTTTGGGCGCATCAATTTGAAGATCATTTTAGGCTTGAAGAGATCATAGATAAAGTGCTTGATCTTCTTGAAAATTATGAATTCATTGTTTCTGATAAGAAAGGATTTAAATCTGCCAATGAACTTGATACTACGTACGAAGCTACAACCATCGGCAAAAGAGTTGCTGAATTATATCTTGATCCTTTAACTGCGTATGAGATTACTATCTGTTTACAGCGCGCTCAAGAAAAAAGAGCACATGAATTTTCTTTTCTTCATATGATCAGCCATGCCCTTGAAATGAGACCTTGGTTGAAAGTAAAAAGCAAAGAGTATGAAAATATCCAAGTAAAAGTCAGTGAGTATGAAGATCATCTTCTTGTCCTTGAGCCAAATATTTATGATTATGACTATGACCGGTTTTTAGAGAGCATTAAAACTGGATTGTTGCTGCAAGACTGGATTGAAGAGAACACTGAAGAACAACTTCTTGAAAAATATGATGTAAGACCGGGTGAATTGCGGGCAAAACTTGATAGAGGAGACTGGCTGTTGTATGCAACTGAAGAATTATGCAAACTTCTTAAACTTAAGAACATTCATACCATTATAACAAAGACGAGAATAAGATTACAATATGGAGTAAAGGAGGAATTACTACGGTTATTAAAATTAAAAGGGATTGGGAGAGTACGCGCAAGAACACTTTATAACAATGGCATTAAAGATCTTGGTGATATTAAAAAAATTGATGTTACAACTTTAAGCCAATTAATTGGCAAGAAAGTTGCATTGGATATTAAAGAACAAGTAGGGGAAAAATTACGACCTGAAGATGTTCAAATCAAAGAAAATAAACGGAAAGGACAAATTAGTCTGCTGGATTATTGATAGTATGTAGAGAACTTTGCAAAATTATGGTTACTGCCAATTTCGTGAGCATTTTCGATACAAGGGGCAAGAAAAAAGGAAATTACAATGGGAATTTTTTCCTTAGGGTAAATTATTGAAATGCGAACTGGCAGTAACCCGAGCTTTGCGAGTATTTTGCAAAGTTCTTTATAGATAATAGGTGATAATTAATCTTATAATCTTGTCTTAACATAGGAACCTGTAGAGATTACAGTTCCTGATGATGGACTAAGCATTACTTCGACCAATGCTTTTACTGTGGCATCAACATCAGCATCAACAGTTACCATAGTACTTCCTTTCTGATGTTTAACTGGACTCTTGGTTTGTGGATCTAATAAAACACCATTTGAATAAACCCAGTACTTAGGTGAATATGTTAGTGAACCATAACTATCAGAAGTAACAGAACCTAGATAGCCCATAAGATGTTGAGACTGCATTTTTCCCAACAATTCTTGCGCAATCATAAATTCACCATGGGGCTGATTTCGTGCCTTACTTGACTCCCTACTTCGTTCCCAAAAAGATTCATTATCCGCCATGTACCATGAATCTTTTTCTGTATGAAACTCACGCAGGTAATTGTTATAATCATGGTGAAGACGATAACTTATGTTAAAACCTACTATTTGACCTCTGAAATTTATTTCGTAACCAACAGCAAAGGTAATGGTCAATGGTTGCCAATCAAATGTTTTTTCAAGAATAACCCTGTAATTTCTTGTTCCAACCGCCCGACCATCTCGTTCATGCAATGTTCTATAGCTTGGATTAAATCTAAGTCCTCCTGGTAGTGTTATAGGAGTTGCTTTCAGATGAGCATGTTCAAAAAACCCCTTAAGAACTTCTTCATTACCTCGTGTTGTACCACCCATAATATAGTCATACATCACTTGATCTTTAATCCGTTCTTGTGTTTTATTAATTGCTACAACATCAAGGGAACTTAATTGCCCTGTATCATCATACGGAAGAACTAAGGGAACACCTGCTTTTGTCATTTGGTATTTCATGCGAACTCTTCTTGCACCTACTTTTTCAAGAATTTGCTCGGCTGTTTTAGGAATGGTTGGGAGTCCTAATAGTTTTTTAGGATCTAATGCACCTTGCCTAAATCCATCTCTCGGAATAACAAACCCTAGAACATCACCTACTTCTTGAAGAGGTTTTGAAGTATCCACTGCAAATAAATCATCTATGAACCCCATAAAAGAAAGAAATTACTTTTAATTTAAAAAGATTAATGTTTTTTACCTATTGCTTCTGCAACAATCTACTGACACTTTCACCAGTATTAACTGTATGAATAACTTGAGCAAAATAATCTGCAACCGTAACCTCGGTATACCATGGATGATCTCTGTTTAAATTTCCATGGAAAATAGCATCAGTTGTTATTAATTGCGTTAAAATTCCTTCTTTGTATAAAATATCCAATCGTTCAAGCGCTGGAGGATTTAAACATGCCAATGAAGTACAAAAATAAATGTTTTTTGCACCTTGTTGTTTCAAAGTTCTTGCTGCAGTAACTAAGGTGCCGGCAGTGTCAATCATATCATCAACTAATAAAACATCTTTGTTATTGACCTCCCCTAATAATTTAATAGAGGTGACTTCATTCACTGTTGAATAATCTCGTTCTTTATGCATGATAGCTAATCTCGTCTGCAATATTCTTGCAAAAAAACTTGCTCGTTTTACGCCGCCTTCATCAGGAGCAACCACGATTAAATTACTTAAGTTAAGATTTTGTCTGATATAAGGTATAAGATTTCGTGAACCAAACAAATTAATGAAAACAGCTTCTTTAAAAAAACCTGCTGTTGCCAGATTATGAATGTCCATCGTAATAATTGAATCTGCTCCTGCTATTTCAATTTCTCTTGCAATTAAAGCTGCTGTTATTGCTTCTCTTGCTTGCTGTTTATCTTGACGGCTATAAGGAAATACAGGAAGAACTGCGGCAATATGCTGCGCTCCGCATATTTTAGCTGCATAGACGGCTGTTTTTAATGCTCTTAAATTTTCATCAACTGAATAAGAATCCTGTTTTAGTTTGCTGCCTTCTTGATCTTGAGGAATAGTGCTATTTTCAACATCCTGGATAATGTAAATATCCATTCCTCGCACTTTGCTGAGAAGTTCTGTTTTAATTTCTGTATTTGCAAAATGATACTCTTTGGTTGGAATGATTAATTTTAACTGTGATTCCTGTCTTATTTTTGCCAGTTCTTCAGTTACTTTAGTTGCAAATGGTTTGCCTGCATTACAAGCAATAATACCTATAAGACCTCGAGACATACAGAAAGAATAGTTTCATTGTTTTTAAAGATTTATGTAGAATTAGGAGTGCCAGCTTCAAAATCGTCGTAGTATTGATCTTCTAAATTTTTAAGGTATGCTTTCATTTGCATAATAATTGTTTCAGTAGGTATATCATTATTAAGAGCTATGGATTGATATTTCTTATTTCCTTCTTCATCACTAATTACTTTGATTGCAAAAGCAAATATTTTATCTTCATGCTCTCTTACCATGTTTGTAAACCTCATTGATCATAGCAATAACTTTCTTAAAATAATCGCTTTCTTCTTTAGATAGTTTTTTTTTTGCAATTTTATTCAAAACTGCTTGCGAATCCATAGTTGTAATAGTTATTGATGTTTTAGCCATATCACTCATAGTGTAAGAACTCCTTAATAAAAGTATCGTCGATAAAACCGAAAAGCTTTATAGAAAAATCGAAAGATTTACGGAAATAATAGTAACAAAATATTATGATGCAGTTATGTCTAATTCTTCAAGCGCATGTAGAACTGTAGCTTCTAAACCGAATAGTGATACGATTCTACCCTTTCGACGCCACACCGGCAATTCGTCATCAGGAAAATATTCTCTTGAACAACCAACAACAACAAGATCTCCTGAGAACAATTTATAGACATAAATATCGCCCAACCCAGTATAGAGACTACGATAGGTGACTTCATTTGGTACTAATTGGCCAGAAGGCATTCTTCCTGTACTGGGATCATACTCTGTATATCCTAATTTAAGGAGAACGCTTCTTGGATCAGAAAGAAAACGATCGTTATTTTCAAAAGATCTTGGAGTCAGTGGCCCAAAATTTCGTACTTTGCCACTATACAAACTTCCATTCATCTGTTCGTCTGGACAAAATCCAAAATCAGAGATACTTTGAGGTGCTGTCATTTAAAAACTAAGAAATGAATTATAATTTAAAAAGTTAGTGAAAAATTAATGTTTCAATAACTTTGCAGCTTTGGTATTCCAAACTTGGTTAAACATTCCTTCCAACGCTTTTGCAAAGAATTCACTAGTTACCCATAAGCCAACATCGTAACTTGCTACTGATTTTGCATCATCAAGCAAGCCAAAGGTAATCTCTTTGTTATCAACAATGCAGAATCTTGATTTGACAACATCAACATGCCTTACTTCTGCAAATTGCTGCAATAGTTCTGCTGCTTTTTCTGATTTATTAGTTATAGGTGCAGCAATTCTTATACTTATGCCGCGTTTACTTGCTTTTTCCAAAGCTTTCTTTAATGACTCTGATTTTCTTACTAAGCCTTCTTCAGTTGTCATAATAGTAATGTTATCCTGAGCATTGTTAATCAACATATTGATATTATTGTATAAGTTTGTTCTATCCCTTAATGAACCTGATAATTCTGAAGGATCAACAACTTCAACGCCTTTAGAATAAAGCAATTCAAGTTCTTTTAAAAGAGGATCTTTTTTGATTTCATCAAGCAAGTCAGCTTGTTTAACTGCATCTTCCTGAATTCTCTTTTTAACTCTTTCAAGAACTTCTTGAGGCTTAACTGCAATGTATTTTATTGGCTTGCCAATCTTCATCACAATAAAACCTTTTTTCTCTAAACTTTCGAGAACATCATAAGCTCTTGATCTTGGAACATTAGAAATATCAGACAACTCGCCTGCGCTTGAAACGCCTCGAGAAAGCAATGCAATCCAAATTTTTGCTTCATAACTGTTTAAACCAAATTCTTTTAATTTTCCTACGAATTTTTCTCCTACGATCATGGAAGACTCCCCCATCACAGTCAATTTTCTGTTGATATGTTCTACATGGTATCATTAAGTACTACTAACTATTAAAACCCTTTTTATTCACAGGAATATAAAGGCATTTATAAATGTTATTATCCAAGAGTGACACAAGAATGTAAGAATTATATAAATTATTGATATCATAGCTCTATTTATAAATAAATAGAGCTATGTATATCAATAATTTTAAATACCGCTTATATCCAAAAGAATGTATGATTGAAGATCATGAAAAAGGATATAGTAAATATTTCTTTATTGTGTTGTTTTTATTGATCATTTATATGTCATATCTCATTATTCAGGAACTTCTTGGCGCTCTGATCAGCGCTGTTCTTTTAGCATATCTTTTTTATCCTGCTTATGAATGGCTCGGCAGAAAAGTAAAGAGCAACCATTTTGCTTCATTCTTAACCATTCTACTTATTTTGATTATTATTTTTACTCCGATGATATTTATAACACAGGCATTAGTGCAACAAACCCAAATAACTTATTCAGCACTAAAATCAACACTCCAAGAAGATGGTTCAGTAACCTGCACAGAAGCAACCAGCAAGCTTTGTGAAGTATATAGTAATTTTGTACAAATTCTGGAACATTACGGCCTGCAAAAGACTGCATCAAGCAGTTTAATTCATCTTGGAAAAGCAGTATATCAATTTTCATCCCAAATTATTTTCACCCTGCCTAAGAAAATTTTCCAATTTGTGATTATGATAATCACCTTATTTTATCTCTTTATTGATGGAAAAAAGATCTACCATTGGTTTGTAGAAATGCTCCCTCTTAAGAAAAAGCATGCCCAACACCTTATGCAACAAATTAAAGACACCACGTATGCAGTCATGTATGGACAAGTAGTTATTTCAATACTTCAAGGAATTTCAGGAACTGTTATCTTTTTCATATTTGGCGTTTCGCATGCATTACTTTTAGGTCTTGCTATGACTATTCTTGCTATCCTGCCCATGGTTGGCGTTGGTTTAGTATGGCTCCCTATTGCATTTTACTATCTTATTACCGGCATATCTCAAGATATAGAAAGCATGGTTATCAAAGGAGTCTTACTTTTGATCTTGTATGGCATCATAGTTTGGCCGCTTGAATTTATTTTAAAACCTCGTGTTATTGGCGATCGCGCAAAACTTCATTCCCTCATTATATTTGTCGGCGTTATTGGTGGCATTGCTTTTTTTGGAGCATTAGGCATGATTCTTGGACCGTTAGTTTTAAGTATTCTTGTTACTATGGTTAGAATTTATTGGGAGGAACATCATCATGAAGCTCAAACCTAAGCATTTGAAGATACGAACAGGAAATTCCCCTATTGTTATGATCCATAAAAGAGATGCGAGTTTAATGGAAGTTTACTCTGGTGATAAAGTGAGATTAAATGCTTGTGATCGAACAGTCATTGCCAGTGTTGACATAACCACCTCCCAGAGTTTTATTAAACCTGGTGAAATAGGACTGTTTCTTGAAACGAGCAAAGCATTTGGTAAAATTATTTGCGCTCTCGAAGTAAAACTCGAGAAAAAACCAAAATCTATCGCGATTATTAAGAAAAAATTAAAAGGCAAACGCTTAAATTATAATGAATTTTTCACCATTATCAAAGATATAGTTGCTGGAAAGCTTAGTGAAATTGAAATCAGTTACTTTGTTGCAGCAGGATATGTGCATGAACTTACTATTGACGAAACTGCTTCATTGACAAAAGCAATTATCAATACCGGAGATGTTCTAACATTAAACAAGAAAATTATTGTTGATAAACACTGCATCGGCGGAGTAGCTGCCAATAGAACAACGATGATTGTCGTGCCTATTCTTGCAGCAGCCGGCTTAACCATCCCTAAAACAAGTTCACGATCAATTACCAGCGCTGCAGGAACTGCTGATACTGTTGAAGTGTTTTCACCTGTTGACTTTGACATCACTCAGATGAAAAAAATCATCAGAAAAACTGGCGCTTGCCTTGCCTGGGGAGGATCAATGAATTTAGCTCCTGCAGATGACAAAATTATCAAAGTAGAATATCCCATGTCACTTGATCCTGTCGGGCAACTTATTGCAAGCATCCTTGGCAAAAAGAAATCTGTCTCTTCAACACATATTCTCATTGATATTCCTGTTGGAAAAGGTTCAAAAATTGAAAATCTAAAACATGCACTTCAATTAAAACAGAAATTTTTGGCTGTGGCTAAACGCTTACGCGTGAAACTCCAAGTAGTCATTACTGATGGTTCACAACCTATTGGCAACGGCATCGGCCCTGCGCTTGAGGCAAAGGATGTTATTAAAGTATTGCAGCACTTGCCTGATCAAAGCACCTTATTAAGGGAAAAATCATTGATGCTCGCTGGTGAAATGTTTTGTCTGGTTAAAAAAGCAAAGACGTCTGCAGACGGCTATTTACTTGCCAAGAAAATTCTTGATGAAGGCAAAGCTTGGAAAAAATTTGTTCAAATTATCACGGTACAAGGCGGCAGCATGCCTTCATTAAAAAGAATACGCTATGCTTATTTCAAACATGATATTATTGCTAAAAAAAGCGGAAAAGTAACCCATATTGATAACGGCATGATGAATAGACTCGCTCGAGTAGCAGGAGCGCCTTTTGACAAAGAAGCGGGTGTTTTCCTCTATCAACATAAAGGAGATCATGTGAAGAAAGGAGACTTATTATTTACTGTTTATTCTGATAATAAAGAGCGATTGAGTTATGCTTTGCAGGAGTATAAGAAGAAAGATGGTTTTGTAATAGGTTAATTAATTTAAGGGATTTAAGTACGTATTAAGTCTGGTGGTTTAGCGCCTACTTTTGTGAAGCTCTACTTAGCTTTACTTCGGGGATTTTTCGGGGTTCCAGAGAGAAAAATCCAATGTTAAATTACTTTTGAAGCTGAACTGGCGCTAAACCTGAAGAAGACTTAATACGTACGGATTTAAAAATCGATTATACTCCTGCAATAATGACAAAGAAATACTCTCGTGATTTCTGCAGTGCTTCTTTCAAGATGCAATTCGTGTGAGCATTGCTTACACTTTAGAACAAGATAGGTGGTTAATGAGCCAGTATATGCGTTATTACCTTTTGCTTTCTGGATCGTTTCCATAAAGGATACTTCACCTGTTTAAGCTTTAATGAGTATTTATGATCAAGCTATATAAAGTTATCCTATAAGATTTGGCTCTGTCCCTAATCTCGGCTCACGCCTCGGTTTTGGTGCCGTGATTATCCCACTTGTTTATAAGAAAGAAAAAATTCCTATTGGAATTTCCTTTTTTCCCACGTATTAATTTGAAGGATAATCACCAGCATGGCACCAAAAACTTCATTCGGGACAGAGCCGTATTTCCATAACTTTTAAATACGGCTTATAAGTCTTGTTTTATACGCTGCGGTGGCACAACCTGGTAATGCGCGAGCCTTGAGAGCTCGTTTCCGCAAGGATATCCCAGTTCAAATCTGGGCCGCAGCGTTTTTATTCCAGAGGATTTATTTCAGAAAAGATTAATTATTGTATTTCCCTCGAGAATGACCGAAACATTTAAATATAACTTCTAATTCCCTTTATAAAGTTAATTGAAATAAAATATATAGATTATACTTTCGAAAATCAATCATATCACTTAAATTCATGTTGTGGGTAGGTGGGTAATATGCATTATGTGAAGAAATGTCCTGAATGCGCAGGCATAAACTTATTCTTAAATAAAGAAAAAGGCGAAATCATCTGTAAAGACTGCGGTTTAGTTGTAGAAGAGAAAATGGTTGATTTCGGTCAAGAATGGCGTGAAATGGATTCAGAGTCAGCTGAAAGAAAAAGACGAACTGGAGCGCCTATGACCTATACCCAATATGACCGCGGTTTAGGCACTGAAGTAGGAAGGAAAGCTGATTTGTATGCTCTTGGCAATCGAGATAGAAACAAATTCTTCAGATTGCGAAAATGGCAGTATCGTATTTCAACTGCTATTGAAAGAAACTTGAAATTAGCGTTAGCTGAATTAAAGCGAGTATCCTCTTTTTTAAAACTACCTCAAAGTGTTGAGGAAGAATCAGCTCGCATTTATACGTTAGCAGTTCAGCGAGGTTTAGTTCGAGGAAGAAGCATGGAAAGTGTTGTAGCTGGAGCATTATATGCTGCCTGCAGAAGGCATGATGTTCCACGAACCTTAGATGAATTAAGCGAAGCTTCTGGGATAGAAAAGAAAGAAATCGGAAGAACCTATCGTTTTGTTACCAGGGAACTAGGGATAACTATTTTACCAAGCAATCCTGCTGATTATATTGCGCGATTTGCTTCTGCATTAAAATTAAGCGCAGAAACACAATCAAGAGCAATTGAAATTCTTGAATCAGCACAAAAATCTGAATTAACTTCAGGAAGAGGACCAACCGGGATTGCAGCTGCTGCATTATACGTCAGCGCTTTAATTCATGGAGAGAAAAGAACTCAGCGCGAAGTTGCTGATGTTGCAGGAGTCACCGAAGTAACAATCAGAAATAGATACAAAGAACTGCTTGATGAATTGAAGCTTGAGAAGGAGATTAAGAAGGTTAAGAAGAAATAATTCCAAAATACTTTTTATTCTTCTTATTTTAATTAAAAGTGGTGAATAACGTAAGCACGTTTTTATATTTTTTAACATGAAACAAAAACACTATCATCATATTTTAGTTGTTGGAGGCGGAGCAGTTGGTTTAGCTATTGCTGGTTTTCTCTCTCAAGGCAATGACGTTTCGCTTTTATGCAGAACTGATACCCAAGCAAGCGCAATAAACAAAGAGGGAATAGATATTTCTGGAAAACTTGGAGATCATAATAATTTACGCATTTCTGCAGCATCAGAATTCAAACCTGCAGATTATGATGTTATTTTTATTGCTACAAAATATGGTGATACGGCAACCACAATAAACAACTTAGTGGATCATGTAGGCGATACCATCCCGATCGTCAGCTTACAAAATGGTGTAACCAATTCTGAGTTATTAAGAAGATATTTTAAAACAAATCCCCTTGTTGAATCAGTGATACCTATTGGTTTTCAAAAACAAGGCATGAGAACTACTGAAATTACTTTTGTTGGTGATAAAGTCATTTTTGGAGGGAATGTTCAAGATACTACGTTAGAAGCGATTGTTAAAATATGCACTGAAGTAGATTTCCCTGCAAGAACAGATCCTAATTTTGCAGGACAACAATGGAAAAAGTATGTTTTTAATCTTGCCTACAATGCTTTAAGCGGTATTTTGAATAAACCTAATAGTTCTTTGACTTCATGGCAAGAGCGACATTTACTCAAGAGTATTATTAAAGAAGCGTATCAAATTATCGAGAGAGAAGGTATTGTTATAGACGGATTACCAACACCAAAATCTTATTTTAATTATTTAGTAACGACTTCGCCGCAACTTGGTAATCATAAATCTTCTTTATGTCAAGACTTAAATGCTGGAAGAAGAACTGAAATTGAAGCATTAAACTGCGAGCTATCGAGAAAAGCACAGGAGTATGGTTTTAGAACACCAGCTAATGACGCTGTAGCAGAATATATCTTAGCACTTGAAGAAAGACGTGCAGTTGATAAAACAAGAGTAGGGTTTTTCACTGATCAATTAATAAAATCTTGCTTAAGACTAGAAAATCCTGACAAGAGGGACTTTGTTCCCAGACACAAAACATCTCTGCAACCATTAGCATATACTGCAGGAATGACACTCGCTTTACTGATATCGATACTTACTCCTGAAACTTCATTTTATAGTCCTCTATTATCACCTGAAGTTAGAACTGGATTTACAACACCTCAAAGGTATGGAAACATGATTTGCATGGATTTAGATCACCAATATACTTGTAAAGATTTAGGAAATGTTGACCCTCAATGGTTAAAGACCTATGCTATACGTAATGAGCGTTATTGAAAAGCTCTCTTTGCAAAGCAAAGGTTGCCATCGGCTCAGCTTTGGCGTAGTTCATAGATGGTACTTTTCTCTCTGGAACCTCGAAAAGTACTCAATATTTTTAAGTGATAAGCTTCGCAATATTGATGGCAACATCCGAGCTTTTCAATAACGCACGTAAATGAAAATCTTTAAATACACCTATACCTAGTCAATGTTTCTATGGGATTAGTTCGAGATATTAGTTTTGTTGCGGTGTTAGTAATAGCAGTTATGGTGTTAACTATTAAGTTTGGTCCAAATCCAACGGGTTATGTTGTATTTGAGAATGATGTTTCTTATTTTATTCAAGATGAAAATCTTGCAAAAACAAAAGCGACTTATAACGAAAATCTTGATAAAATTCCTTCATTTATCAAAACCATTATTGATAATGAAAAGGTCAATATTGTATTAGATGATAATAATGATGGGTTAACTAAATTAAAGCTTGAAACTAAGGATGATCAAATTATTTCCTTTGAAAAAGGCACGTTTGATGAGCCTTCATTAATAATCTATTCTGATCTTAAAACTTTGCAGGAAATAAAAGAAAGTGAAAAGATTGTCAGTGCGATTGAAGAAGCATTAGATAATGAAAAAATAGTTTATGAATCTATTGACTGGAGCACCAAGATCAAAACTGGCACTGCAGGGTTTTTTGTTAATGTTTGGAGCTGGTTTGATTAGTATTAAAGTCTCCTAATTTCCTTAAGAAATACTGCTCTTACACAATCAATATTATAACTATGTTCTTTTCCACCATATCCTTCTACAACAGTTGTATTTCTCACTCCAAGAACTGCCAAAAGATCTCTTAATGGTTGAGGATGTATATATCTTTCATCTGGATTTTGTATAATTAAAGAAGGAACTTGATATCCCTGCAACAATTGCGCATATTTTTCTTGAACATTTTTGTTAACATCAAAAGAATCATATAAAGGAAAGCCCATTAAAACAGAGAATTTTGGCTGTATTCTTCCGGATACAGCTGCATCAAGTGTAATTATAGAACCAACTGATTTTGCAACAACCACATAATCTCCTGTTATTTGTGCAATTTCTTCTTCTAATTTATTTTCTTCTTTGTCTCGATCAAAATCCTGATCACTAGTGTTCCAATGGTCATATCTTATAGTATGGTACGCTGCGTTAGGAAAAGAAGATTGCAATGCTGCTGTTAAATATTCAACCCATTGTTGGTTTGATTTTTTACTCATTCCACCTAAAATAATTACATCCATTGTTTCAACCTTACCATAACTATGGAATATTGTCTATTTTATCAATCTTCCTTTTTTTACAAACTTCTCTTAGCACCTTGCCAAGAATCACCATTTTTTAATGGATAATCAAACCAGCCGCGCGCGCTCCATGTATCACAAATATGAGCAAATGCTGCTAAAGGAGTTTGCACCCTTCTCTGAGATGAATAATCCTTCTTTTCACCCTCTACATACTTAAGCGCTGTCCAATGATCTGCTGTAATGAGAAATCCGTATTCTCGTATCTTCTTCTCAACAAATGGCCATATCTGACTTTCTTTATCAAGTAATTGAGGATTTCTCATTACTGTTCCATCTTCGCATTCTATATGTTTCCACGGTTTTTCTAAATCATGAAGATAAAGAATAAGGAGCGCATCGGATAATGAAAAAGGCAATCTCCTACACCGATTTAATTGATCATAAAGAACAACACCAATATTCATTACTTCTGCAATATGATCTAAGTATCCGCCTCTCCATGCCTGATGATTATGGCTTGAACCTCGAGCAGAACTAAACAAAGGAAGATTTTCATCAAGGAGTTTTTGACAAATAGTTCCATTGGGCCCATCAATTTGAGCTATAAGTTCATGTAAGGTAAAATAGTTATCCATTATATCAAATAGCTGCATTAAGAAATATTTAAATAGGTGAAACAACTTTTAAAAGTTTATTATGGATACGGCACAGTTCATTAACCAATTAGACTTGAATAGTTATGAAAAAGAAATAATACTCTTTCTCACAAGCATTGACCATGCAAATGCTTATCTTATTTATAAAAAAACAAAAGTACCGAAAGGAAGAATATATTCAGTTCTTAATGATCTTGTTGACAAAGGATTTATTAGCATTATCCCCACAAATCCTAAGAAATATGCTATTGAAGATATTAAGAGTACGCTCTATAACTATTTAGAATCAAAAAAACTGAATATTGACAAAAAAATTAATGAAATAGAACAACTTGACGTTAACACTAAACAATTTCAACTAGAAAAAAATACACCTTCTGTTTATACATTCGCTGGAAGAGAACAGCATATTCATGCATTAATTTCATTGCGGAACAAGGCAAAAAAGCAGTTAATTCAAGTTGCTCCGCTTTTTATTGGAACATTCTCAAGCAATACAAGTATTTATAGAACTCTTGAACGTGGCGTAAAAATACAAGTAATCGTAAAAAAGATTACAAAAGAAAATAAGAATGTTATAAAACAGTTTTTAAAAGCAGGCGCTGATATTCGCAGCTTGAATTCTCCTGATTTAATCAACTTTCTGATTAAAGATAATGATGAGTTTATCTTAGGATTAGAGGATTATAGAATGAAAGAGGAAAGAATAAATTTACTCAGCAAAAATAAAGCATTATTAATTGTATTAAGAGAATATTTTGAGAAACTATGGAAGAAAGCTAAAAAAATAAATGAGGAGAAGTTATAACTAGTTCACATTCAACAAATCAAGAATCGCACCAAATGAATTTCGATCCATTCTCTTCCGATACATTTTACTTGCGTTAATTATTTTCTTTTTATCAATAACAATCTCCTTTTCTTTAAGCAGATTGTTTGTGCCTGTATTAATTAAAAACTGGCAGAATTGAGTTACATTTTTAGGATGATCTGTCCTATGAGCGCGTTCAAAATCAAGCAATTTAACATCATTACCTGTTGTTATAATAATATGCTTAATAGGATGATGCATTTCTTCTTTAGTAATATTAAGCGTGTCTAAAAGATACATCATTTCAAATAATGTTTTGATGACAGTTATAATTTCGCTTTTAATTGCTTTTTCGATAAAATTTAAAATTAAAGTTCCTTCAATAAATTCATATACTAAAAAATTCTCTTCAGCGCAGACTATTTTTGGAGCGATATTATATTGTTCTAATTTTCTCAATATCGTTGCTTCATTTGCTATTCTATTAAACGCTTTTGATGTTTCATTGGTTGCTTTGACTACTATCTGTTTTTTGTTCAAAATTCCTTTAAATAAAATTCCGCGGCGTCCTTTGGTAAAATACGCAATGTCCTTAATGTTCAAAGATTCTAATTTTTTTCTTAATGCTGTCTTTTGAAGCTCATAAACATACAGCAATTCAAAAGAAAACTTTTCCTGGTCAATCTTTTCAAAGGTAAGAAGATTTTTTTTTATAAATTCCTCTACTTTATCTTTTTTTGTTAATGAACTGAATAATAATAATACTTTTCCATCTTTTGTAAGAACATCATTCACTTTGTTAAGGAATTTTTCAATAAATTCATATCCTTTTTTCCCGCCATCTAAAGCAATGTCCGGATAGTTTGGATCTGCAGGCAAATACGGAGGATTGCATATGATGAGATCAAATTTTTCTTTGATTTCAGAAAAGATATCAGCGTACTTGAAAACCAAATGAGTTAATTTGCCTTTATTCTCTTTATACATATTTGCCTTTGCAATAGCAAGAGCTTGAGGATTAATATCTACGGCAACTACCTTTTGAGCATATTTTGCTGCTTCAATTGCTAATATTCCTGTTCCTGTACCTACATCCAATACGTTATGCGCTTTTTCCGCATATTCCTGAATATGTTTTTGGAGAAGATACGAATCTTCTTTTGGATAATAGACTGGAGATTGCATAATGATAATAAAGAAAAAGAAAAGAGAATTTAAGCTTTACTCTTTGAGGTACGTAATAAGTCTTGGGTTTTAGCGCCTACTTTTGTGAAGCTCTTCTTAGTCAACATCGGGGATTTTTCGGAGTTCCATAGAGAAAAATCCAATTGAAACACACTTCAAAAGCTGAACCGGCGCTAAAACTAAAGGAAGACTTATTACGTACCTTTACTCTTGGAGTTCAGCTTTAAACAGCTCTTCAAATGCTGCTAATGGTTGGGCTCCGCTGATTATAATCCCATTGATAAGGAACCCTGGTGTTCCTGAGACACCTACTTTTGCGCCTACTTCCATGTCAGCTTTAACTCTGTCTGCATATTTACCGGTGTCAAGGCATTCATCAAATTTTTTGCTGTCCAACTTCAAGTCAGCTGCATATTTTTTAAGATCGACTAAAGTTAATGCACCTTGATTCTCAAATATTTTATCATGCATTGCCCAGAATTTCTCTTTATTCTGCTCACTTGCGCATTCTGATGCTTCTGCTGCTTTTTGCGCATTTTCATGGAAACTTAAAGGGAAATGCTTGTAAACTAATTTTACCTGGCCAGTATCTATAAACTGTTTTTGCAGTTCAGGCAGTGTTTCACTATAAAATTTTCCGCAGAATGGGCATTGAAAATCACTCCATTCTATCATTGTTATTTTAGCATCTGCTTTACCTTTTACATGATCTAAAGTCATTTTAGGCACTTCTAAAAGTTTTACTGCAACCCCTGCTTCAGGATTGATGTAATAACTCCCGTCTTTTTCAACAAGAGCCTGCTGAATTTTATCAAAATTAGCTGCTTCTTTTATCTTGTTGTCATAGATGTAAAAAGGCAATGCCTTAATATCATATTTTTTCATTAATTCTTTCCCTTCTTTGCTGCTTATATCAACAAGTGTTTCTTTTACTGTTTTAAATGCCTGCTGATTAATATTAGAAACACCTGTCGTGACACAAGCTTTGCAATTCTTATCATTAACAATGGTTAACAGAATCTCTGGATCTTTTGATGAATCTGCTAATTGACTATCAGCTGACGGTTCAGGCTCATCTCCTGCCGGTGTTTCACCTGAAAGTATCTGCTCAAATACTTTTTTAAAATTCTCATAGGGTTGAGCGCCTGAAATTAATACACCATTAATAGTAAACCCTGGTGTCCCTGAAATTCCTGCTTTTTGACCTTGCTGCATATCATCAGCAACTTTCTGCGCATATTTACTAGTACCTAAACAATCATTGAACTTATCTTCTTTTAATCCAAGCTCTTTTGCATATTTTTTAAGATCCACAACCGTTAATGCTTCCTGATTTTCAAACATTTTATCATGCATTGCCCAGAATTTCTCTTTATTCTGCTCTCCTGCGCATTCTGCTGATTCTGCTGCTTTCTGCGCATTTTCATGGAAGCTTAAAGGGAAATGCTTGAAAACGAGCTTAACTTTGCCAGTATCTATGTAATCCTTTTGAATTTGAGATAATGTATCTGTGTAAAATTTACCGCAAAATGGACATTGAAAATCACTCCACTCAATCATCGTTATTTTAGCATCTTTTGCACCTTTGAAATAACCATCATCGCTTACACCACTTGTTATTCCACCAGACATCCCTTTAAAACCAGAGATAATGATAATTAATAAGAACAAGCCTGCTAATACTTTAACTATTAATTGTACATCTATTTGAGAACCTGTTTTTTCACTTTGTTGAACATTATCTTGAATATTATCTTGAATACTTCGAACCTCTGCTGGAACATCTACGTGTTGTTTTTTCTTAGCCATGCCCTACCCACCTCATTTGTACTTAAACTTAATTTAAATGCTCAATAATAGTTTATATTTAAAGTTATTGAAACTGCGGTTCTGTCCCGAGATTTGAGACAGAACCGCAGTTTCAATAACTTTTTATAACTCATAAGAGTTTTACTCCTTCATGAAAGAATCCTTTGAATCTTTTGTCAAAAAAGTAGAGCAACTGCATGGTTTGCATGACCACGAGGGTTGTCTCTGGGATAAAGAACAAACCATTGAATCCATGAAAAAGTATATTCTTGAAGAAGCAGAAGAGATAGCTGAAGCAATTGATAAAAAGGATTATGATGAATTACGAGAAGAATTAGGAGATTTATTATTGAATATTACTCATATCTGCACCTTGGCAAAACAACAAAGTTTGTTCTCGTATAAGGACGTAATCAAACAAGTTGAAGAGAAAATTGTACGCCGCCATCCTCATGTTTTTGGCAATGCTACCTTTGGATCTCTCGAAGAAATCAAAGCACATTGGAAAAAAACTAAAGCAGAAGAAAAGCGTTTGAAAGAGGAAAAACGTAAAAACAACAAAACATAAAAACAAAGGGCAACTCCAAGCAATAAGGAGATGATAGTAATGGCAGACTGTGTTTTTTGTAATATAGTAACTGGTAAAATTAAAACGCAAATAGTATATGATGATGAGCATTTTATTGGTTTTCTTGATATTGCACCAGGCAATAAAGGGCATACCTTAGTAGTTCCCAAACAACATGTCGAAGTGCTTGATAAGCTTCCTGATAAGCTAGCGCAAGAATTAGTAATCAGAGTTAAGAAAATTGCGCATGCAATACAGCTTGCTCTTGATCCTGACGGTTACAATGTATTAATGAATAACCATAAAGCGGCAGGCCAAATAGTGCCTCATGTTCATTTCCATATTATTCCGCGTTATAACCATGATGAAATTAAATTTACCTGGCCAGTGGATGAATACGTAGATGACAAGGAAAAAGAATCTTATCAAGAAAAAATTAAAGCAAAATTAATGTAATCTTATATTATGTTCAATGTCTTTTTTTGCCCATACTTCTTGTACAAGGAATGTTTTAGATTCAATATTATTGCTTCGTTCTATTTTATAATCCTCAGTAAGAGGGTCTTCATATTCAACTACTACTTGATTATTAACAGCAACACCAGAAGAATGCTCTTTATTATGACTAGGCGTATTATCTACAGTAACTTCCAACTCTTTACCTTCCTTTCCTAGTTTTTCTTCCATAGTAACCACCTATGCTTTTACTGGAAGTGCTTATATATAAATGTTTCGGAACTGTTGTTACTTGTTAGTTACAAAGTACCTCAAAACGCCAAATCCATAAGAAATATCATTACATCAAAGCTTCTAATTCCTTTATTTGCTGTTTAATGTGATCTATTGTTCGAGAGTTATCTTGCTGATTTAATAATGAACCGCATTCAGGACACTTAAAGCTTAATTCTGAGCTTTGCTCGAAATCTAACCTCGCACAAGCATTAGCACATAAGAAGAAACATCCTTTATTCTTTTCCTCTCGTTCCAAACGAACCATTAAACGATCTAATTTTTGTTGATGTAACGCCAAAACAAGGTCTTTTATCCGTTTAGCATTATAAGTCCAATAACTGATATAATAACCTTTTTTAGAGTCTTTTTTTCTCCTATAAGTTGCGAGGTTTTGACTATGCATACGATAGAGAATATTTCTCACTTGATGAATCTCAATTTTAGTCTTTTCAGCTATAATAAATTCAGATATATTCTTTCGATTTTTTAGAAATTCAATTAATGGAAGCGTGTCCTGCCCTACTACTTCAGTAAGGATTTCTTCAGTTAATTTAGGCGTTAAACGTATTTTTTTGGTCATGATAGGTATACCTAAAGGTTAAAGTACTTACACCCCCTGAATAAACGTAATAAACTGTCATTTTCTTCATACCCTGCTTTATAAAGATTTATATCTTTGAGGATATATATTTTATATAAAAGAGAGGGTTGTGCATATATGCACAACCCCAGTATACTAATAACAATATTTATATAGCTGTATGCTTTATATGGCTCAAGGGGGTATATAGTTATGGTAATGTTGTTTGACATATTTAATCTTCCAGAAGATGTTTATGAGATCATTTTTGCAACAGATCAACAAAGAATAGTTGGCAAGCTTCTTATCAATGATATGAAAATGAAAGGCGGAGAAATCACTAAATCTGAGATGAGTGCTTTTGCCATGGCATTACATGATGGGCAATTAGTAACACAACTTGATTTACCCCAGTATAAAGGCAAGCAAGTAAAGCTTAGTTATAATAAACGGCAATTTTATGATCGGATTTTAACACCTATGAAAGGCATGGGTTTGATTGATTATGATCTTTACAAGAAAACTTACAGAATTAGTGACAAATTTAACAAAGCAATGATTAAAATTGGACTTCTTTGGATACGAGAACTAAGGTAAAATATATAAACAAATATTTCCCAAGAAAAGTAATGTTTGGATACGAATATGAAGACAATTACAGCCATAGTTTGTTTAGCTTTTTTCTTATAGGGGTAATCGTTGTGATATTCTTCGGCGTTGCTTTTTTTATGACCTGGTATATGCAGGATTCTTCTTTGGCTATTTCAGGACAGTTGTTGGGTTAACTTTTTAAACAAATAATCATTTATTATATTATGCAAACCTATGATTTAGAGCTTAATCGAGTTATTGAAAAGATAAAGGAAACTCAGGCAAAAACTGTCTGCATTCAACTACCTGATGGTTTAAAACCTCGCGCTGAAGAGATACAAGATGCAATCCATGCTGCAACATCTGCAGAACTTTTGATTTGGGAAGGAAGCAATTATGGAGCATGTGATTTCCCCTTAGAACTAAGTAAAATAGGTGTTGATCTCCTTGTAGCTTGGGGCCATAGTGAGTGGCGATGGCAATAAAACAAGAAATTGAAACTAAAGTTAAAATTATGAAATAACGTGAAAGCATGAAAACAATGATATCAAGCAACATATTAGACCAGCTTTTACCAGAGATGAAAAAAGCTGCAGACATTATTATTGATGCTATTGAATCTCGAACACCAATTATTGTTCGACATCATCTTGATAGTGATGGGTATACAGGAGGCGTTGCCCTTGAACGAGCAATTTTACCTTTAGTTAATAAAAAACATACTCGGGAAAGAGATGCATTTTATTATTTCAGACGGCTTCCTTGTAAAGCTCCTTTTTATAGTCAAGAAGACGCGCTTCGCGATATTAGCACGTTCACTGATGTCCGAGGACATGCCAAAGCCCCGGTCATTATCATTTGCGATAATGGCAGTTGCCAACAGGATATTGATGGGATTAAACTAGTGAAACTTTATGGCGCGACAGTCCTTGTTGTTGACCATCATCCTCCATCGCCTGAAATTGATACACTTACTGGAAGTCATATTAATCCCCACAAAGTTGGTTCTACTTATGATTACTGCACCGGCATGTTATGCAGTGAATTAGCCCATTTAGTTAATCCTCATGCCTACGATTTAGCGTTTATAGCAGCTGTTGGCGGCGTAGCTGACCGCGTTGAAAGTGATGAGTTTAAACAATACCTGAAACTTGCTGAACAAATAATTTCCAAAGAACATATTTACAATACTGCTGAATGCCTTGATTATCTTGGATTTTTAGTAAGCAATGCTGAAAGCAGGGAAATTGTTACTGATATTCTTAATCCTAAAAGCGAACGCAATCTTCCTTTATTACATATATTTCGAAAGCAACTCAATCAAAAGAAAAAGCTTCAATTAGAAAGCAATATCAAATACCATAAAGTTCATGAACAAAAAGATAAAATCATTGCAGAGATAGACATAGATAAAGTGAAAAACACTACTGGTTTTCCACCACGTGGAAAAACAACAGGAATGCTTCATGATTGGTTGAAAACAAAACATAAAAAACCAGTTATTACTTGCGGCTATACAAAAACAGGCATTAGCTTTAGATGCTCAACAGAAATCAAAAATTTTGATGTAAATCAGATTATAGCATTGCTTCAAAAGAAATTTCCTGAAGCACAAGTTGATGGAGGTGGACATAGAGTAGCTGGATCAATTAATTTCATTGAAGCTAGCCGTGAAGAAGTAATTAAAGAAGTTCTAGAATATTGTAAAAGGTGTTGATCAATGAATAAAATCTCATTAACACTAACAGAGAAAAAGAAATATGTAATGTCGGTTGATCAAGATTATGAAATTCTTTCTAAAGTTAAACAACTTGAAAAATTAAAATTAACTAAAGACGAGAAGTTTTTAATTAAACTGATAAGAACACAACTTGAACGTCACTGGAGAAAATGGCTTATTAAAGAATTAGACAAAATTCTATTAAAACGTAAATAATTTTTTGCCCAATTCTGTTTTTATTCTTCAACAAACTTCGAGAATCTTTCAAATCCTTCTTTAATTCTTGATTCTGTTTCTGCTGCAAAAGTTAAACGGAGATAATTTTCACCTTGTTTACCAAAAAATGATCCAGGAATAGTAACTAACTTTTCTTCAAGTAATAACTTTTCTGAGAATTCTTTAACAGAGGTGACTTTCTTCTTATTGAGATAAGAAGAAATATTAACGAAAAAATAAAATGCACCTTCAGGAACGATATATTTAGCTTGAGGAAGATATTTTTTCAAACAGGTATCCATTATCTGACGCCGTCTTTTGTATTCAGGAAGAATGTTATTCATAACAAAACTATGTTTGATAGCACTATTATTTTCTAAGAACTTCTCCACTATTAATTGCGCAGGTTTGCTCGGGAACATGGTAGTGTATTGACGCAAAGCTGCTGCTACTTGAATAAAATTTTCAGGACCATACATATAACCTATCCTTAACCCTGGAATACAGGCTGTTTTTGAAAATGAACAGCACGTGATAACATGATTTTTGCCTCCAAAAACTCTCGGAGCATAATGTGTTTTATCATAAATAATATCCTTATAAGTTTCGTCACTCAACAACCAAAAATCATGTTTTTCTGCTAGAAGCACTAATTCTTGCACTATTTCTCTAGACGCTACTCTTCCTGTTGGATTATCCGGACTTAATAATAACAATAACTTTGTCTTTTTTGTTAAATTTTTTTTAACACCACTAATGTTAATTTGAAAACCATCCTCCAACACAACAGGAATTGTTTTAATTATTCCACCTAATAATCCTAATGGTTCAGCATAACAATATGTGGGATCTGCAAGAATCACTTCATCACCCTGTTCAATAAGAGCAAGAAATGCAAGAAATATTGCTTCTGTGGAGCCAGTTGTTATCATAATTTCAGTAGATGGATTAACATTAATTCCTTCATTTTTTAGTATATAATTAGTAATTATTTTTCTTGTTTTGTAATGACCTTTTGTTGAACCATACGCGGTAGCTTGTTGAGGATTTCTATCCAACTGGTTTTTCAAATAATCAAGAACCTCTTGAGGTGGAGCTATATTCGATGCACCACCACCAAATGAGATAATTGACGTATCATCACCTGCTTTTTCAATTTCTTCAACAATCTTTCTAATCGGTGATACTATCACTTGAGCTGCTTTTTTTGCTAAATGTGGCATTTAGTAGCAGAATATAACTATATTTAAAAACCTTCTCTCTTTCCTTTTATTCCGATGAAGAACATTAATAACATCATTATCCTTGGTGCAGGTGCCTTAGGAAGTGTGTATGGAGCATTGCTTAGCAAGAATAAAGATAATAAGGTAGTTTTAGTAGGAAATAAAAAACATATTGCAGTTATTAAGAACAACAAACTTCAGATCCAAGGCAGGGTCAATGAGTCTTTTGCTCTTGCCGTGCAAGAAAAAATAACGTCACTATCTCCTCAGACTATTATTTTTCTTATGGTTAAATGTTATGATATTATTCCTACCTTAAAAAGTATTAAACCTACACTAAGAAAAGATACTATTTTAGTTTGTTTATCCAATGGATTAGAAATTAAAGAACTTGTTCTTAAAGAAATTGGCGATTATTGCACTGTTATAAGGGGAATTTCTTATTTAGGATGTATTTTTCTTGAGCCAGGAAAAATAGTATATACAGGCGGTAGTTTTACAGAACTTGAAAAAACTTCCCATGATCAACAATTCCATCAAATGTTTGAGAATACTGGTTTAAACTTAAAAACGTACCAGAATTTTAAGGAACGTGAATTCAAAAAAGCAATTATGAACGCAATGATTAATCCACTGACAAGTATTTTTAATTGTTATACGTGTGTTCTTGCAGAAAAAAGATACGAAAATCTGATCAATAAACTGATCAGTGAATGTAAGTGTATTGCAGAAAAAGAGGGAGTTGTATTTAAAGAAGATTTCCTATTAGACTTTAAAACTAACATACAAGAAACATCAAATAATAAATCTTCAATGCTCCAGGATATTGAACGAGGGAAAAAAACAGAGATTGATTATATTAATGGAAAATTTGTTGAGCTTGCTAAAAAACATCATCTTCAGGCACCTTTGAATACTGCGTTAGTTACTTTGATTAAAACATTGGAGCAGAACAATGATGCCTAACCACAAAAAAATAACAGCTGCGGATATTATTGCATTTAAACAAAAGAAAAGTAAAATCACTATGCTTACTGCGTATGATTTTCTAACAGCAAAAATTGAAGATGAAGCTGGCATTGACATAATTCTTGTTGGCGATTCCTTAGGAATGGTTGTCCAAGGTCATACAAACACGCGGCAGGTAACTATTGAAGATATGATCTATCACACCAAGACTGTTGCTCGGGCTGTAAAAACTGCTTTGATAGTTGGAGATATGCCTTATTTAACGTATGAAACTCCTGACTCTGCGCTTTTTAATGCTAGAAAACTTATTAGCGCAGGCGCTGATGTTGTTAAGATTGAAGGAAACAAACCAGGGATCGTCAAAGCATTGAAAAATAATGGCATAGAAGTCATGGGGCATATTGGTTTAACACCGCAAACTATTACCTCATTTAAACTACAAGGAAAAGATGCTGAATCAAAACAAAGATTATTACAAGAAGCTCAGCTTCTTGAAGATGCTGGGTGCTTCTCAATTGTTTTAGAATGTATTCCTGTGGGTCTAGCACAACAAATCACTTCACAACTTACCATTCCAACTATTGGCATTGGCGCTGGAGCTTATTGCGATGGGCAAGTACTTGTCATCCATGATTTATTAGGATTGTTTGAAGCATTTAAACCAAAATTTGTTAAACAATATGCTAGACTTGCTCCAATGATAAGAGAGGCTATATCATCCTACCGATCTGATGTTGTTTCGGGAAAATTTCCTGATCAAGAACACTCCTACCAATAAAATTAGTATGTGAAAAAGATGCATATTTTTAAAACAATTAAAGAAATGAAAGAATTTGTTAAAAAAGCCCTCTTCGAGAAGAAAACAATAGGTTTTGTTCCAACTATGGGATATTTACATCCTGGGCATCTTAGCTTAGTTCACCAGGCAAAAAAAGAAAATGATATCATCGTTATGAGTATTTATGTTAATCCTACCCAATTTGTTCAAGGAGAAGATTTTGAGAGATATCCTCGAGATTTTCTTCGTGATGAGGCATTGGCATTAGGCAGTGGTGTTGAGGTAATCTTTTATCCTTCTGACAAAGAGATATATCCACATGGTTTAAACGTTATTGATTACCATACTCCTTTGTTTGATAAACTCTGTGGAAAAACAAGACCAGGGCATTTCCAAGGCGTTGTGACTATCGTAAAAAGATTATTTGAGATTATTTATCCAACAAAAGCTTATTTTGGACAAAAAGATTTTCAACAAACAGTGATTATCAAACAGATGATCCATGATTTAAAATTTCCTGTTGAAATTGTTGTTCATACCATTGTTCGGGAAAAAGATGGGCTTGCGATGAGTTCTCGCAATGTTTATCTGAATAAAGAAGAAAGGGAAAGTGCATTGTCATTATATACTTCATTGTTAAAAGCAAAACAATTAATTACTGGGGGAGAAAGAAATCCTCACCTGATAAAAAAAGAGATGAGAACAAATATTCTTAAAGAAAAGAATACAACGATTGATTATATTGAGATTGTTAATGCAAAAACACTTGAATCAGTTAATACTGTTTCATCAGGAGACGTTATTATGCTCGCTGTTTTTGTTGGAAAAACAAGGTTGATTGATAATTGTGTTATAAATTAAAAAAAGTATGGGAATAAATGTTATTATTCCCACACTTTTTTTAATTTATCAAACAATGATTTCTGAGGATTTTCTTGAAGGTCTTCCTGAAATTTCTCCAATAATTCCCGCTGTTTTTTGCTCAATTTTTTAGGTGTTTCAATGATAACACGCACTAATTCATCACCAACGCCGTATCCTTGGATACTATGAAGCCCTTTTCCTTTTAACCTAAATAAAGTATGTGTTTGGGTTCCAGGAGGAATGGTCATGTTGACACTTCCTTCTAAGGTAGGCACTTCAATTTCAGCTCCTAAACTAGCTTGCGTAAAACTAATGGGAACTTCCAAATATAGATTATTCCTATCTCTTTGAAAGATTGCATGTTCAAGAACATTAATAACAACATATAAATCTCCCGGATGGGATCCTCGTTCTCCAGCTTCACCCTCACCCCTAACTCTTAATCTTGAACCAGCTTCAATACCGCGAGGAATATCAATTTCTATTTTTTTATTCTTTTTCTCACGGCCTGAACCATCACAGTGGCGACAAGGATTTTTAATAGTGCGGCCTTCGCCATGACAGTGTTGACAAGTAGATGTTGTTTGAAATATTCCAAATGGTGTTCGCTGCTGGCGCCTAAAAACTCCTGTTCCCTGACAGGTTTTACAAGTAATTACTTCAGAAGCATCAGATGCTCCTTTGCCATGACATTTTTCGCAAGTATCTAATTTAGGAATAATAAGTATTTTTTTAGTGCCTTGCGCAGATTCTTCAAGGGTAATGTCAAGATTATATTCTAAATCCATGCCTCTTTGTTCACGATGACGGCCTCTTCCACCACCGCCAAAAAAAGTATCGAAGATATCACCAAAATCAAATTGATCGGAAAAGCTTGCAAAATCATTGACATCAAAACCGCCTTGTTCAAAACCACCAAAGCTTGGTTCAGCAGAACCGTATTTGTCATAGGTTGCCCGCTTCTTGTCATCGCCTAATACTGAAGCTGCTTCGTTAATTTCTTTAAATTTTTCAGCTGCGTGCGGATCAGTTTTATTCAAATCTGGATGATACTGCTTAGCTAATTTTTTATATGCTTTTTTAATTTCTTCCTTACTTGCTGTTCTTGGAACAGCAAGCGTTTCATAATAATCTTTTTTTGTCATAGCTTAGCACCTATTCCACATTTTTGATTATTTCAAGAGGATGATTTACAATAATATCAGCAGCCTTCAAACGATCGTTATGATGATAGCCATAGCTTACTGCTATTGCTTTTTTTAACTTTGCATTTTTTGCTGATGCAATGTCTCCATCCATGTCCCCTACATATATAGCCTCTTCTGGAGCAAAACCAAAATATCGCACGCATTTTAAGAGCGGTTCAGCTGAGGGTTTTTCACCGCTTTCAAATCCACCAACATAGGCGAAATATTTTGCAATATCCAAAAAGGTTATACGATCAATAATATGTTCTTTTTTTCCGTTTGAAACAATAGCTAGCTTATATTGTTTGCTTAATTCATGAAGCATAGTTCTTACTTTAGGATATAACCTGATCTCACTAAGAAAATCTTGAGAAATATTGAAATAGATTTCTGAACATCTATGGACATCATCTTTGTTAGTAATACCCAATTTTTTAATGCATTCTTTCCAATCTGTCTCAAATAAATCCTGATATTGCCGCTTGGTTAAGCTTTTTTCAATCTTAAACTGTCTGAATATTTCGTTGTATATGTGGCAGGTTAACGTAAATGTATCTGCAATGGTTCCGTCATAATCAAACATAATCAGTTTTGTTTTTGGCATGTTTTTGACCTTATTTTTTTTCAATTACTTTTGATAATTCATCTGGTGAAAAATCAAGTTGTTCAAAAAGCTTTCTTTCTAGCCTGAATTCACTTTCTTTAATTTTTTCCCAAAAATCTTGCCGCAGACCAGAATGTTTATCCTTATAACGCTCGAAAAGATCGTCTATTCTATCATTGAGCGGAATAATTTCATCAACAAAAACACGCCAATCCGCATAATGGACTATTTGAAACTCAAGAGGGTAGTGAGATTTATCGACGCTTGAACTCATTTTCCCTTCTAAAGCCATTGCTGCTGCAAGGTCAGGATATTTATCCTTAAATATAAGGGAGAATAACGCTGTTTCATGAAGAGAAGGAGGATATTTTTTCTTCATTTCCTTCCAAAACAAGATTTGTTCTTTAGTTGGATTTGATTTGAATTTTGGATCTTTTTTAAGCTCGAAAACAAATGGCTTGAAAAGATCATGAAGCAGTGAAACTCGGTCAACAAGATCAACATTAAGGATGCTGTTTTTTTGAGACAGTTTTTTGGCGATGAAAATAGCTACTTCATTTACTTTGTAACAATGCATTCGAATATTATCTGGAACTTTATATTGATCAAATAATTGTTCACATTCTTCTCTTGAAGGCAACTTCATAGATATCCTCTTGCGCTGGATTTACGAGAAAAGATAAAAAAATAAAAAATTACTCTTTAACTTCATAATCTGCATCAACAACTTTTTCATCATGGTGTTTATGCTTAGCTTTCTTATTGCTTGATGATCTGTTTTCGCTGTTATCCTTAGTTTGACTGCTTTCGCTGCTTTCTTTCTGCTCATGTTGTTTTGCTGCCTGTTGATACATTTGCGTTGATAAATTCTGAACTTTCTTGTTGACCTCATCTAGTTTTTTCTTAACTTCAGCAACATCCTTCTTTTCAGGCTCAAGCAGTTTTTTTAAAGCTTCTATTTCTTTCTTAACTTCATCAAGCTCTTTGCCATCAACTTTTCCTTCAAAATCTTTGAAGAGTTTCTCAGTTGAATACACTAATGTATCCGCCTGGTTAATAATCTCTGCTTCTTCTTTACGCTTTTTATCTTCTGCAGCATGAGCTTCTGCTTCTTTCTGCATTTGCTTGATTTCCTGCTCAGAAAGATTTGTCGAACTTGTAATTTTTATTGACTGCTCTTTACCTGTGCCTAAATCTTTGGCAGAGACATGCGCAATACCATTGGCATCAATGTCAAATGTTACTTCAATCTGCGGTATCCCTCGAGGAGCAGGTGGAATTCCAATAAGATCAAATCGTCCTAATGTCTTATTATCTCCTGCCATTGGACGCTCACCCTGCAATACATGAATACTTACTGCAGTTTGATTGTCTGCTGCTGTAGAGAAAATCTGGCTTTTCTTTGTAGGGATAGTAGTATTTCTTGTAATTAATACTGTGGATACACCACCTAATGTTTCAAGCCCTAAACTAAGCGGAGTGACATCTAATAACAAGATATCCTTAACTTCTCCTCCAAGAATTCCTGCTTGAATTGCAGCTCCTAATGCTACTGCTTCATCAGGATTGACTGACTTATCAGCTTCTTTCCCAATCAAATCTTTTACTATTTGTTCAACTGCTGGAATTCGCGTCGAACCACCGACAAAAATAATTTTATCAATTTGTTTAGAAGACAGCTTTGCATCATCTAATGCTTTTTTTGTCGGTGTTTTTAACCGGTCAAGAATATCCACTATCAACTGCTCAAATTTAGCACGTGTCAATTCTTTATTGAGATGTTTTGGACCTGTATTTGTTGCAGTAATAAAAGGCAAGTTAATCATTGTTTTTGATTTTGAAGACAATTCAATTTTTGCTTTTTCTGCAGCTTCTTTTAATCGCTGATGCGCTGTTTTATCCTGGCGCAAATCAACACCTTGTTCTTTTTTGAATTCTTCTGCCAACCAATCAATTATCTTGTCATCAATATCATCGCCGCCTAGATGATTGTCGCCATTAGTTGCTTTAACTTCAAAAACACCATCCCCTAATTCAAGGATAGAAACATCAAATGTTCCTCCCCCAAAATCAAAGACAAGAATAGTGTGGTCATTTCCTTTATCTAATCCATACGCAAGAGAAGCTGCAGTCGGCTCATTAATGATTCTTAAAACTTCCAAGCCTGCTATTTTTCCTGCATCCTTTGTTGCTTGCCGCTGGGCATCAGTAAAATAAGCTGGTGTTGTAATAACTGCTTTGGTGATTTTTTCACCAAGATACGCTTCAGCATCTGCTTTTAATTTCTGAAGAATCATTGCTGAAATTTCTTGAGGAGTATACTCTTTATCCCAAATATCTACATTATAATCTTCACCCATGTGACGCTTAATACTTCTGATGGTATGTTCAGGATTAGTAATTGCTTGGTTACGAGCAACATGACCAACCAAACGCTCACCGCTCTCAGTGATAGCAACAACTGAAGGCGTTGTTCTATACCCTTCTGCATTAGGAATAATGGATGGTTTACCACCCTCCATAACTGCTACTGCTGAAAATGTTGTTCCTAAATCTATTCCAATTATTTTTGACATGGTTTCTTCCTCCTCAACTTTAATATTTTATTTAATTCCCCTGTAGCAGTATACGTTGATCATTATGATTACAAAGATATCGCTAACCAAAATATCCAGGATTGCTGAGTTTTGGCTCTTCGACATCTGGATTATTTTTTTTCCTTTTTTTGTCTAATTTTTCAAACTGTGCTGGACGTTTTATTTTTCCAAATTCTGTTTCATATCTTTTTAAAACGTCACCTAACAAACGATGCATTTCCTTAATATGAAATGGATCTAGCATAATTACGTTATGTTTCATATGCAGGAATGGGCCGTTTTTTGATCGGACATCAAGCCTTGGCGTCACTGATTTGAAATCAAGGTAAAAATGAAGCGGTGTGAAATTAAGCGAAACTTCATGGGAAAAAAATACATTTCCTTCATCAATGGAAAAATTCAATTCTTTATTCATGCTTATCACCATACACTCTTTTTTGTAATTCTTCTATCCTCTCAAACGACAGAATATGCCGAGGAAAACCAAATGTTTTCTCATAGGACAACACTTCTACGTTTTCAAGCAATTTAGTTAATTTCTGATAATGAATATTTTCTTTATCCTTCACAGCTGCAAGCGCTTCGTATAAACTTTGATCACTGGTCACTAGTTTTACCTCTGGTTTGCAGAGTATTAGTGTATCAAGCTCGTCATTTCCACTATTCAAAAACTGCAATATCATTTCAGCTTTTAAATAGATCACCTGTTTTTTTTGCGGAACTATTTTATACATTTTTTCGCCATGTATTTTCATCAATTATCTGAATAGCTCATACGACAATATTTTTTGCAATCTTTCTTCATCAGGAACTAATTCATGAAGATCCCCTCCAGGAATAGTCGGATGCGTCTTCAAGTATTGCGCCCATTGTCTTATCGATTCAGGATCATGAGGATTAACTAAATAATTTAAGGTAAACCATAAACTTAATTGCTCGCCATGTTTGCTTGCGGTGCTGCATACTTTACAATGCAACGGTTTTATTTCGTGAACGCCACATTGATTCTTTTCATTAAGGAACACGCATCTCCCATACGGCAAACCATTTTTTTTTTCTTGTTTTAATTTCCAAGCATTTGTATTAAATTTTTCATGCTCAACTAAATATTTTTCAGTAAATTCTTTTTTACTTAGCCCAAAGTGTGCTGCCAACCGTGGAATATCTTCTTCAAGCACAATGCCTGAATCAAGAGAGCAACATTTACCGCAACCTGTACATTCCTTACCATAATGCTCGACTACATGAAGTGGCGTCTTTTTAGTTATAGTAAAGGTATCAAACTCTTTTTTTTGCATGAATATGATAATCTCTTGAGGATACAACGAAATTATTTTGCAACCGTTACTTTTGCAAACCTGATTACGTTATTCTTCAATATATATCCTTTTTGTAATTCTTCAATAATTGTGTTGGAAGGTTTATCTGAATCAACTTTGACTAATGCCTGATGTTGATGAGGATCAAATAATTCTCCTGTTGTAGCGATCGGTTCAACACCAACATTTTCTAAAATACACATCAATTCAGCATAAATCAATTCAGTTCCTTTAATATATTCCTCAACATTATTTTTATTCTTAATTGCAAGATCAAAGGTGTCTATCAACGGCAGCAATTTAATGATAATTTCTTTATACGCATCTGCGCACATTTGCTCCCGATCTTTTTCCACTCTTTTTTTATAATTTTCAAAATCTGCCTGCAACCGTTTTAAGGTATTAGTTAAATCTTCAATCTGAACATCTTTAGGATCTTTTTGTTCTTGTTTTTGTTCTTTTTGTTCTTCATGCTCAGCGTGAGCAGGACTATTTTCTTTCTTCATTTCATTTCCCTGTTTTTTCTTCTTTTTAATTCTTTGGTTTTACCAGATAAAATGTCATGAATAACCCCTTTGAAAGGAGTTATCCAGACAACTGCACAGAGGTGTTTGTTGACTTTAAGTCAACATACATTACTTAAGGTTGACTAAACTAATATTTAAATGTTTTGATTTATTGTTCCAAAAATTTTATAAACATTCGGTACACCCTCTTGAGTATTAACATAGGTGAACTACATGGGCAGAATTAAAACAAAATTAGCTAAACGAATAACAAACCAACTCATTAAACTGCATGGTGAATCATTTACTAAAGACTTTAATGATAATAAACTTGTTGTTCAAAGATTGACGACTTGCACCTCAAATAAGTTAAGGAATATTATTGCTGGATATGCAAGCAGATTAGTAAAAAAAGCAGCAAACAACTAAAACAAACTTATTACGCACGATTAAAGAAAGTAATTGAACAGTAGGTGATTGCTATGACACAGGACAACTCTATATTTATCGGCGATAAACCGTTCATGAATTATGTGACAAGCGTTGTTATGCAATTCACTACAAAAGATGCTCCAGAAGTCATTATCAAAGCACGAGGGAAGTTTATTTCACGGGCTGTTGATGTAGCAGAAATTGCCGTCAAGCGCTTTCTTGAAGGGCAGATATATTTGAAAGATATTAAAGTAGATAGTGAAGAATTTACCAATAAAGAAGGCAAACAGGTAAGAGTTAGCAGTATTGAATTAGTCTTGGCGAAAAAGAGTTAATAATAGCTGGTTTCTATTCAGCTTTAAGAACTTTGCAAAATACTCGCAAAGCTCGGTTTACTGCCAGTTCGCATTGAGATATCTTTTTAACAAAGCAATTTTCTCTCTGGAACCTCGAAAATTGCTCGATAAGTATTTCGAAAATGCTCACAAAATAGGCAGTAACCATAATTCTGCAAAGTTCTTTTTACATAACTTTTTATATTAGATTTAATTTTTCTGTTATTAATTCAAATATGGGCCTGTAGTCTAGCCTGGATAGGACGGCGGGCTTCGGAAAACGAAGCATATCATAAACAACTATGAAAATGTCTGTTTGCAGATACCCGCAAACTCCGGTTCGAATCCGGGCAGGCTCGTATTATTTATTTATGATATTCTCTATTACTATTAATCATATGTGCCCTATATATCTGCTCAAGAAGGAATAATCTTGCCATTTCATGGGTGAAGGTCATTTGACTTAGGCTTAATAAGAGATTTGCTCGCTGTTTTATTTGTTCTGATAACCCTAAGGCGCTGCCTATGACAAAACAGAGCTTTTTGTTTTCATCAATTGTTTTTTTCCGAATAAATTCTGCCAAGAGCTTTGATGAAGCTTCTTTACCACGCTCATCTAAAACAATAACAAAATCATCATCTTTAATATGTTTCAAGATTACTTCAGCTTCTTGTTCAATAGTTTGTTTATCTTTAAGTATGGTTATTTCAAGCTTGCAAAATGGTTTTAAGCGCTTTTCATACTCTGAACAACCTTGGATTATCCATGATTCTTTTATTTTACCCACTGTTATGAATTTCATGACTATATATTATTAAGGTGTTTTAAATGAGTTGTGAATTGGCAAAAATATGACGTTTTAGTGACACTAAACATTAAGTTTATATATAACTCCATAACCACCCATAGTGCCCTAATGGTTTTAGTTAATAATACCACTTGTTAGTGATTAATATAGAAAGGTTTATATATAAGATAACCAATGAAATATTCGGTGTTGAACTATGGAAATAAGCGTTATGACTAATAATAAAGGCTTGTATCTTAAAAGTTTAGAGAATATTAGTGCTTCTTTTAATGAATCAGACCTTATAAAGGGTCAATTATTACAAATTAATAACCAGCACCTAAAAACAGGGTGTGAAGGAGCCTTAAGTGTATTTGTTGAAGATCAGGAAATCGCCCCTGTTGTTGAAATTATTGATAGCCCTGAGTTGCTTACAAAACCGGTAGATGTAATTGGAAAAAATGATTATAAAGCATCTGATCAAAAACCAGAAGATATTGTTCTTGTTCAAGGACTAGACAATTCTGTCAGTTATACAACCCAATCTCTTAATTTGCGTGTTGGATGTGATTGTTGTGATATTTCATGGGAAAGAGCAACAAAGGGATTATTTAAATCGCCGCAAACTAAAAATTCAGGGAAAAATATTACCTACTTTTTAGAGGTTGATACTCCTTATACTACTACAAGTTCTTCAGAATTATTTAGTAATTACAATCTTCCCTTAACAGGGAACTCTAAAACAAGTTATACTAACAGTAGTTATCAATGATTAATACTTTGAGGCACTAGGTGAATAGTTTGAAATTTGCAAGCGATGACATTATAGAAGATATAAATCAGATTCTACCAAAACAAGAGATTATTAACCTTGATGATGACGAACAGCTAGTACCAAAAAATGGAGAATTCTCTTCACTAAATAATAATAATAATAATAATAATAATAACACCAATAGTAATAAGATGATTAGTTCTTCATTTAACATAGAATATGATCAATGGGTAGCTGCTTCACAACAAGCAACTACAACTTCATCTTATTCAAATCAAATTCTGTACACGGAACAAGGAATTGTTGCATGGATTTGTAAATGCTGTGAATATCTTCGTATGAAAGTAGGTGATGGATATTCAGCATTACTCAAACAACCATTTAGAGAAGGATAACTAGGTAATGAATCTAGAGAACTTTGCAAAATACTCGCAAAGCTCGGGTTACTGCCAGTTCGCATTGAGATATATGCTTGACAAAGCAATTTTCTCTCTATAAATATAATCTCGACTAAAGATCGGGATTATAAGACTTGCCTGTCGGCAAGGAACCTCGAAAATTGCTCGATAAGTATTTCGAAAATGCTCACAAAATAGGCAGTAACCATAATTTTGCAAAGTTCTCTCTGGTGAAAAACCTAATAACTCCTGCTAAAATATACATTGTATTTTGCCTTTTCACCGCAGTCAATACATTTGTCCATGATTAATTTTTTATCGTGAATATCAATGCATCGTGATGAAGCACCTTGTGTTTTTTCTTTAATGATTTCTTCACATGCTGGCTTGCCGCAAAAAGCTGTTTTAGCTATTTTTCTTGCGCTGATAGTTTCTGCAAATTTCTTTGCTTCTTTCACTATAACAATATTATCATCACGCCATTTTTTTGCTTTAATATAGAGATTTTCTTGAATATTCTCCAGAAGTTTTTCAACAGTAGCCACTGTTTTATTTGTTGGAACTATTGTTTTTTCACTGGTGTCACGCCTTACTAAAACAACATTGTCTTTTTCTAGATCTTTTGGACCTAGCTCAAGTCTTAAAGGAACACCTTTTAATTCCCACTCATTGAACTTAAAACCTGGAGAATAGTCTTCACGGACATCAAGTTCAACTAGAAAACCTTTGCCAACTAATACTTTTTCAATTTCTTTTGCTTTTTTAATAACAGCTTCTTTTGTTTTTTCAAAGAGGATTGGGACAATAACTATCTGAAGCGGAGCTATTTTTGGCGGCAACACTAATCCCTTATTATCGCTATGCAATAAAACAATTGCCCCTAAAAGACGCGTTGATAATCCCCATGAGTTTTGCCAAACATAATGCTCCTGTTCGTCTTCTCCCCGATATTGAATAGAAAATGCTTTTCCAAAGTTCTGTCCGAGATTGTGGGAAGTACCACACTGCAATGTTTTTCCATCAGGCATAAATGCTTCAATCGTGTATGTTTTTATAGCGCCTGCAAATCGCTCTTTCTCTGTTTTTTCACCTAATAATACTGGAATTGCCAACAGTTTTTCAACAAGCTCTTGATAGAATTGAATATATTGCTTTGTTTCTTGCTCACATTCGTCTAAAGTAGCATAAGCACAATGACCTTCTTGCCAGAGAAATTCTCGTGTGCGAAGAAAGATTTTTGTTGCTTCTGTTTCCCAACGCACCACATTGCACCATTGATTTAAACGCAAAGGTAAATCTCTGTAACTCCTAATCCAACGAGCATAAGCATCATAAATAATTGTTTCTGAAGTAGGACGGACTGCTAAACGCTCGCCTTCATATTTATTGGCGATCCAAGCTACTTCTGGCTTAAAACCTGCAGCATGAGAAGCTTCTTTTTTGAAAAAAGACTCAGGAATAAATAGCGGAAAATAAGCATTTTTCACTTTAAATTCCTTTAAACGCTGGTTAAAATATTCTTGAATTTTTTCCCAAATAGCATATCCTAACGGCCTTATAATCATGCAGCCCTTTACTGGAGCATATTCAGCCATCTCACTTTTGAGAATTACTTGACTATACCATTCAGCTGTATCTTCTTCTTTCTTTGCTGTTAAACCAAGAGTATTCTGTTTTGCTTCATTTTGAGGTTTATAACTCATAGTTCTTTGTCAAGAGTAATAGTATATAAAATTTGTTAAATAAAGGCTCTGCCCCGAATGTAGTTTTTGGTGCCATGCTGGTGATTATCCTTCAAATTAATACGTGGGAAAAAAGGAAATTCCAATAGGAATTTTTTCCCTGTTATACACAAGTGAGATAATCACGGCACCAAAACCGAGGCGTAAGCCGAGATTCGGGGCAGAGCCTAAATAAAAGAAAAAATATTATTTATTTAAATGGTTATGTAAACTCAACACGCTTAGCACGAAAGCCTTTTCGTTGAACATGAGTTTTTTTACATTCTTTGCACTCATAACGCAGATCTGTCTTTTTAGTGACCTTTTTACCGGTCATTTTAAATTGTGTTACTGCTGGTTTTGAATAACGGCCTAAATTACCTGTTCCTCGCGCACGACCACGCTTTCGAGCGCGTTGTTTAGAACCATGACTTAATGAAGAAGCAGCTTTCTTTTTATTTTGAGAAACTTTATGTTCAGTATGTTTTTTGCAGTAAGGACATAATCTATTCATTGTTTTAGGCATTTTCATGAGGTATACACCTTTTATTTGGGACTGTTGTTCATTTATAAATGTTTTTCTTCTTCCTCAGTTGCTTTTCCAGCACTTATCAGAAGATTAGCAAATTTTAAGGGTAGTGTAGTGATTTCTCCTGATTCAAAAGGACCGTATGATTGCAAATTTGTATCAACAAACTTACTCAGTTGAACATTCATTCTGACACGTTTAGTCGTTTGCTGATCTTGTTCTAAAACTTTACTGGCTTCATTTACGTTCTCATTTGTTTTTCCGATCTGCTGCTCCAAAGTTGTTGTTAATATTCCTTCTCTTACTTGTATTAAAAGTTTAATTAACGCAGAAAATAATTGTTTTTCATGCTCTAACAAAGTATCCGTATTACTCTTGGTTTCATTAACCCGCGTACAATTTAAAGCCATCATCACAATCTTCTTTTCTCTTCGATCATATAATTCTTTAATAATTCTCTTTGCATTTTCAAGCTGTTGCTCAACCCGCTTCAGATCATCTTTACTAACAGTATTATTAACCGTATCCAACGCCCTTTCTTTCTCCCGAAGATAGACATTGACATCGTTAAAATAAGATTCAGAAAGCTTCTGAAGCTCATCACGATTTTTTTCTCTTACCAGAAGATCAAAAAGAGTTTCATACGTAATGTTAATTTCACGCTTAATAACAACTTGCTCTTGGACCATAATTAAAGAAGAATTGATAGGTATTTATATGTTATTAGATTTTAGAATAAATATAAAAGAAAAAGAAGAAAAAGGTTGTAAAACCTTATTCAGTTGCAGCTGGTACTGATGGTGCTGCGTCTAGAGGTTCTGCTGTTTCAACAACAACATCTTCTACAAAGTTAAGAACAACTTCCATACCTTTAAGTAAGTTTTTATTGTTCTTCCAGTTGTATAAGACTTCACCTGCATCCCTTGTGTCTTGAGCAGTTTGACCTGCTACAACCATGGATACAAATTCACCATTTTCATACAATTTAACAAGCGCTTGACCAACTTCAACACCTAAAGCTGTTTCACAACTTTCAGGGTTGCTCATCAAAGCTGCAGTAACTGAGTTAGCACATGGACCTCCGATTGAGACCATGTTTTTGTCTGTTACTGAAGTAACTTCTTTGTCAAGTTTAACTTGATCAACACTGATTAATTGTATGTCTGTAGTGTATAAACCAACATCTTCTGTTGATTCAACAGCAACTGGAGCTACAAACATCTCAGCATGAACTGTGTCGTGTGGGTGGTCAATTAATACTGACTTCTTATCTTCATCATCATAGGTAATTAATGTACCTTTAAACGACAAGAATTTACTGAAGTCATCGTTTGTACTACTGACATCATGGAATCCAAATCCAGCAGCTGTTATTCCATTGTTGCTTGTTTGTCCAGACTTACCTGCACCTGTTAGCTTTCTGTTAAACACAAATTCAATGACATCATCGTCAGTATCATCATAACTTGCGTTTACTGCTAGTTCTGATGCTGCTAGATAAAGTGCTGCTGGCGTATCACCACCACTAAACTTTCCATCGTTGTATTCGTTGAAACCTAAACCTTCAAATCTTGTACTGTTTAAGTTACTGTTGTTAATAATGATGAATGCTTCCTGCAAGGTTTCTATTGACGCACCATTACTACTACCAATAGAGGTAAAGTATATACCTATTTGAGAGATGTTTAGCTGAATATCTCCAATTCCACCACCTAAATTAATAGTTGATGTTGCGTTTTCAGTATAGTCTTCATCGTTATCTTGCGTACCATAAGTAACGTCTTTTAAATCAATTTCAGTGTCTCCACGATCAATTGTTCCAATTTGCAACAAATGCGCTTCCCTAGCACTAGTAACAACAAGGAAGTAAGCATCCTGACAATCTGTAACGTCACCAGTACTTGTAGTCAAGTTTCCTTGACAGAACTCACTCTGGAGATAAACCTTCTCGTCTTGATTCTGATCGCCGCTTACTGGCGCATCTGTTCCCCAGAATACAAATTCTTCAGCATTTGAACCAGAACATGAACTAAAAGTTCGTCCAGTAAAGTTGAACACAACTGTAGTTACTCCAAGTTCAGTACTTAACTCTGAACAATCAGCATCTGCAGATAATGGTAAAGTAACTTCTTGACCATCTTCGTTAGTGAATACAATTTCACCTGATGAAGAACCACCAACAAAACTTACTTCTTCCCTCCCTGATGAAACTAGACCACCGAAGACTAATTTCCATCCACCAAATATAGGATCTACGAATTCATCTCCAGGAGCTAAGTAGATTTCATCATTTTCAGGAGCCCAGCTTACTTTGAATCCAGACCATTTACCTGAAGTAGTTGTTGAAGCTATATCAATATCAGTCACTGTTCCATCAAGTTCTTCATCGTTGAACTCAACTTCATCAGCATCTTTTAAGGTGATTTTAGTTGCACCAATAACTGTTTGACATACGTCGGTGTCTTGTGCTTGAGAGTGCAATGCTTTTGCATCCACAACGCCAATTCTCACACCATTTGTAGTTCGTGTTTCATCAACATCAACCCACATTACTGTACCGTCAACACTGAATCCACAAGACCCTGCTGATTCAGCAGCATCTTCAGTTACATCAAGCAGTTCAATAACGTGTTCAGTACCATCAATAGTAACGGTTACTGTTTCACCTTGGCTTAACCATTGATTATTATCTCCAGCCATTAACTGGACTTCATCAATGATTAAGCTATTTGTGCTTACAGTTGCTGATGATTTTTTTGAACGAACATCAGTCAGAGTAAATGTTTTACCAAGTAAACTAAGTTCAGTTCCTTCTAAATCTTCAGCTAATTTGCTTGCAGATTCGTTACTGTATTCTACAGAAGTGTCGAACTCAACTTGATAGTTGAAGAAATAAACACCACTTGCATCATCAATCCAAAGGTATGATCCAGCTTCAGGAGCGTCTTGATCGTCTTGATCAAAAATTAAACGACCTGTGCTTGCACTTGGAAAGTTGATTTCTTGTGTGTATCCTTCTTCATTTTCAATTTCACCTTCACTGTCGGTGTAGTGCCCTTCATATAATAGCGCAGGCAGATCTGAGTCATCAATACCAACTTCAACTTCATTTAATGATTGGTTGTAATATAGGTTATTATTACCTAGTTCAGCACCTTGCTCAACTTTGACTTTCTTCTCACCAGACGTGTCAGGTTGAATTGCAGTTTTCTTTACTGCTACTCCTTGGATTGCAGATTGAATGTTGTTAGAAGCTAAAACGTCTTCTGCTTTTGCACCTGCACCATAAACAATTAATCCATTAAATTGACCTTCCGCATTCACGAACATCGTAGGGAAGCTAGACAAATCAGCAGCAGCCATTGCACCGATTAAGGTAGCACCCATCATGCTTGCACCTAATCCTAGTGCTGCGATTTTCTTAACTGTCTTTTGTACTTTCATGTTCTTAACACCTCCACGTGTTATGTTTAGGCTATCTTTGCTGAATATAACCTTTTTTTAGCTTGACAATCTTCTTGTATTTAAAGATTGCCATTTTTCTAGGCGTTCTCATCTCTTGTTTGAGATAAGTTTTTCTTGCTAAAATCGAGTAATGGGAAAACTTCTTTATAAAGTTTTCGCCAGAAGCATTTTTCCTAAAAATGCAAACGAGGCTAATAACTTGTTTAACCTTGCAATTCAGTAGTTTAATTAAGTCATCACTTTTGAGTAACATACTTATTTTCCTCGTTTTGTTAATATTGGAGAACATAAGAACATGTACGGATTTAAAATAATCAAAGACCAATGAGAACTTTGCAAAATACTCGCAAAGCTCGGGTTACTGCCAGTTCGCATTGAGATCTTTGTTAAACAAAGCAATTTTCTCTCTGGAACTCCGAAAATTGCCCGATAAGTATTTCGAAAATGCTCACGAAATTGGCAGTAACCATAATTTTGCAAAGTTCTCTAACGATCAAGAATATATGAGGGAGACGAGATTCGAACTCGCGCAACCTTTTACGTTCGTAAAAGCTTGACCAAAATACAGCGATGGGACATTCACTGCGTTCAGTCCCATTTTTATAAGATTGAAGACATAAATATGAAGTGATATGGAGTGTACGTATTAAGTCTGTGGTTTAGCGCCTACTTTTGTGAAGCTCTAAGATTTAGCGCATTGAGGATTTTTCGGAGTTCCAGAGAGAAAAATCCAATGTTAAATTACTTTTGAAGCTGAACTGGCGCTAAACCTGAAAAAGACTTAATACGTACGATATGAGGGAGACGAGATTCGAACTCGCGTAGGCACTAAGCCAGCAGGGCCTAAACCTGCTCCGTTTGGCCACTCCGGCACTCCCTCATTAGTGTTGAGAAATGTAATTATATATAAGTGTTTACCTTATTTTTTTCAGTACTTCTATTCTCTGCCTGATTTCGTTTGCTTGAGGATGTTTTAACTCCAATAATTTAGAGAACATTATTATAGCATTATCATAATCCTTTATTTTTTCATATAATGCGGCCAAGTTAAAGATATATTGACTATTTTTGAGATATTTTTGATGAAGTCCATTGAATACTGTAATAGCTTCTCTATTCTTTTCTTGTTTGGCATAGGTAACTCCTAAAAGCTCATGTAAATACCTGTCTTGAGCAAGAACTTTTACTTGAGAACTAAGCGTTTGCAAGATTACTTCAGTTTCTTTATACAGTTTTCTAGAAAAACATGCTTTTGCAAGATTCAGAAGAACATTATAATCTAAGTCGTTATAATTTAACTTATTTAAAAGAAGAGAAAATGCATTGCTTGTATCATTTTCATGAATATATTTCGTTAGCATACCTTGTTCCTGATTTGTTAATCGATTATATTCATTATCTTGAAGCAGAGCTTGCAAAAGCGCATGAAGCGCTTTTGCAAGCTGTGCTTCAAAATAGATATACCCTACTGCAAGATCAACATACAACTTCTTTGAAGGATGAATGTTGATCTCAGATTTAGTTAATTCAAAGTATTTTCTTTGTTTTTCTTGAACAACATCAGTATTTTTCATAGCATGGAGATGATGGATAACAATACCTGTATTTGCTATAAGCTTGGAGGGTTCTTTGCTGTGCCACAGTTCTATTGAAGGGTTTACATCCTCGTGGATTTTTCCTTGATAAAAGATATGCTTATTATTAAGAAAAAGCCTTGTTTTCCATTTATCATCATAAAAACCCTTAAATTTGGTTAATAAAGGTAGTGCATTAGCTGTAAACATATACTTATTCTTTTGCCAACCAATTTCATCGATAATATTTGTAAAATGACGTGAGATAATTCCAAACCCCACATACTTTTTTTCAGATGCTTGCTCCAGTACTTGTTTTATTTTATCTCTGTTTTCTTCGTCTAGTATCTCATCTGCATCTAAAACAAGAATCCATTGCTGTGCAGCATGCTTTAAACTTTCGTTTCTTGCTGCAGCAAAATCATCACACCAATGAAAAGAAAAAATCTTTGCACCAAATGATGCTGCAATCTCAACAGTTTTATCTGACGACCCAGTATCCACAACAATCATTTCTTGGACTAACTCTTTAACTGATTCCAAACATGAAGCTAGAAGTTGCTCCTCATTCTTGACAATCATACATAATGATATAGATGGCATCATTAATATTAGATAAACATTCCTATTTAATAATTTTAATACTTAAAATTTCTGCCAAGTATAAGATCTCATTCGAGCAGACTTGCCATAACCGCAAGAGCTGCATATTTTTCGAGAAACATGAAATGAATGTCGGGAACATCTTCTACAAATAATGTGAGCCTTTCCACGGGATTTTTTTCCATGAGATGCTGTTCCTTTACTCATACTTCATACCTGTTTATATTATGATGGTGGAAATTATTCCTGATTATTCTGATGGCGAAATGATCGTAATAGTATCTCCCCTAATAAAAACTGTGCCTAGTTTTCGTTTAACCTCATTATCAACACGTTCTTCTGCATTATTAAGAACAATGTTAATGTGAATATCAAAAGCATATAAACTTCCAATATATTGCTTATTATTTTTTAATTCTACAATTACCCGCTTATTTCGAGCTTTATTAAGTGCATCCAAAGGCCGTGATTGTTCCATAGACGTTTCCTCCATTGTAGTATTAGAATCCAGTGTTGTTTTATAAAGCCATCGGCTCGGCTTAAGATGCAGTTATCGATTGTGCTATCCTCTCTGGAACCTCGGATAACACTCGATGAAAGATAAGAAGAGCCTCGCAAAAAAGATGGTGGCACTTTTCGCAATATCACTTACAAATTGGATTGTGCCGTTGAGCATGACCTCGGTGAAAAAATTTATTAACCTCTTGAGTACAAATAATGCATGGGTATATTCAGATTTTTTGCACGTGATATTGGTTATTTGAAAACAATTCATTCTAATAGAGAGATCGATAGACTTATAGTCAATAGATTACGGGAATTAGAGATACAAGAATTAAAAGCACTTCGCAGTAAGAAGGAGAATAAATACCATAACCTTATCAGTGAATTACATAAACAAGTGCAACTCCTTGAATCCATTGAATTTTATATTAAAGTCAAATTTATTAGAATTCTTGAAAATAATAAAAGCAACATGCAACAGCTTATGTTAAGAAAAAATCAAGTATTTGAACAAAGAAGACAACTTCATAAAGAGTTTGATCAAGCAGTTCACCATGTGCAACAAACCAAAGGAGACATTTCAGGTATTAAAACCGCTTTCTCGCAACATGATGCTCAATTAAAAAGAATGATCGAACAAATTGATGATATGATTAGAGTGAGCAAAGATATGACTTTTGAAATCAAAAAAACATGCAGACGAAACCTCCGTGATTTTAGGAATGTCTATTATAATGCATAACATTTATATAGAGGCAATTCTTAAAAGATTATTAATTTACTAGTATAACATAAGAAACATAAGATGAGAAAAAAGGTGATACTATGATCAGTTTATTTCAAGCACTTTTATTACATAAGCGTGGTTTTGTAACATCCCCTATTGATCTCCTCAAAGGATTATTTATTGGATTTGTAGTCGGACTGGTCTTAATGTTTTTGCTAGCTAAAGGAGTCATTACTTGGTTTGATGTTTGCGGAACTGCCACTAATACTTTAAGTTAAAAGTTAAAAATAATAAGAGAAAAAGAAAATCATACAAATTTCCTTAATTCTTTTGCTTTCTCTACTGCTAAATCAATCATTTGTGTAATCTCTTCAACAGCTAACGGCAGTGATCCGCCTTTTTGTAAAGCACAAAGATGATTGTCTTTAGTTGTGGTAACGGTTAGTCTTGCTTCTGCAGCTTCTTCCTCAGCAGCAGTAGGATCAATAAGAAGATGTTTCCCTAATTTATAAATCGTTACTGCAATCGGTGTCTTTGACAACGGCACTATTTTGCTCGTTTTTTTCTTGTAATTTACTTCGACGCCATCGAATTCTGGAAAACGCGCATCTTTAATTGCAATTATTGATGCTAAAGCTGCTGCATCTAATAGATTACCATCAGCATTAATAGTACAAACATCAATTGAAACAGTCCAACACTTTTCACCTTTAGTAATACACAATTCCTTAATGTCAATACCTTTACTTTCTCGAATCCCTCGATCAATAACTCGCGCTAATTCAATAGAATCAACCCCTGGAGGCCCTGATTCAAATTTAGGACTTGATAACGGCAGAAATTCTGCATTTACCATAATACTTCCTACATCAGGAGTATCGGGAAAAGGCGTTGTAATAATTAACTTAACCCCAGCAACAACTTCAGTATTTCCTATTTTTACCCGGGCTGAACCCTCAGCTGTTTTGGAAATTCCTGTTTCCACTTCTATCTGACGATAATTGGTAATTGCTCTCCCATCTAACCTTTGACCTGATGCTAATGCGCTAATGATATGCTGCCTAAAACTTGTATTCATAATTCCACCTTTAATCCCAGCTTATTTTATTTATATTTTGCCTTCAATGCATCTTTCTGCACTTGGATAATATCTTTCAATGCCTTTTGGCCGAGCTTCAATCCTTTTATGAGATCTTCTTTTGAAATTTCACCATCCATTTGAAGAAGAGAAATCTCATTTGTTGAAGGAATTAATGCTATTGGAACATCTGCAACAGGACCGTCTTCATATGCTTCTTCTTGATAATCCAAATCAACAACAATTTTATCATCAACTCTGCCTACAGAAACTGCTGCAACTAAGTCTTTCATCGGAATTCCTGCATCTGCCAATGCCATTGACGCTGCGCAAATTCCTGCGCATCGAGAACCTGCATCGGTCTCAGTAAGTTCAATAAAAACATCAACAACTGCATTAGGAAATTCTGATAAATCAACCACAGGATATAGAGCTTGTTGTGTCACCATAGAAATTTCTCTCGATCTTCTACTTGGACCAGGTTTCACTCGTTCACCCATCCCTGAAAAAGGCATCATATTATAATTACACCGCAAAACACCTTTTGCTGGATCCTGCAGAAATTTAGGATGTAATTCTCTTGGTCCGTAAACTGCTGCATACGCTGCAGTATTTCCTATTTTGAAAAATGCTGAACCGTCTGCATTAGGAATTACTCCTGCTTTAGCCTGAATCGGCCTTATTTGATCAATTTTTCTTCCGTCATATCTTTTTGAATAAACCATTACCACTCACCTACCTATACCTTCTTCTGAATTATCTGAATTATCATGTACCTGTTCATTTGCACTGTTATCTCCAGATTCAGGATTACAAGTTACTCCGCATGTTGCTTCAAGATGCGCTTTAATACTTTCAGTTAATCCTGAGATATGTGCTTCAGCTTCAATTTTTTTAATAGTGTCAAAAGCAATTATCTCTTTATCTGGATCCCCTGAAAGCCAAATAACACCATTTTGACCAACAATAATTTTACATCCTGTTGCTTGTTTAATCATGCTTACCATAGAACCTTGTTTACCAATAATACGAGGCACTTTGTAAGGATTCACTTTTATAACCCTGCCACCATATACTTTTTTTAATCCTGGAGCTTTTGTTGACAAATCAACAAGTTTTTGCGAGGTTACATTGACAATCTTTGCAACCATATAATCACCAATATCATAAATTTGCGATAAATCTGCTCCCCGCTCAATAAAATTTGTTGTAGCATCCTTTACATTTAACATAGCCTTATATGCCGAGTTAGTATCAACAAGCCAGCCATTCATAGTTAAATCTATCACTTCACCAATAATAACATCGTATTTCTTAGGCACATATCTTCCTGAAAGGGGAATTATTTTAAGCGCTCGACCTTCAATACACAACAGCCCTAATCTTGCAGCTCTTATGGTTTCGTCTTTCCTGTATGTCCCAAAACCAGGAACATAATCCATACCCTTAGCCAATTCCTCACCTGGAACAACAATATCTTTTTCCTTAGCTAGGATATTACTTGCATTACTATTTGTATTATTACTCATATTTTTCACCTTATTCTGAAACTTTTAGAATCTTAATCTCTGCTTCACCATGACTAATTGAATTAACTTTATCAAAAAGCTCATTTTGTAAACCTGCTGGAATCTCTACGACTGCAAACCATGATCCATCGGCACCCCATTCTTCACGCTTTAAAACTGCCATTGCCCTTACACTACTTTGTCCCTTGCCTGCATACGAAGCTGGAAATTTAAGAGCAACTTCTTTTTTCGCGAAACTAATCGGCAATATTGTCTTTAGTTTTTTGATAATTTCTTCTATTTGCTTCTGCACAGGCTTTTTCTCATCAATTTTGATTTTTCCCTCTTCAAAAGCTAATTCTATCCTTTGCTGAGGATGCGGCAAACTTGTTTTTGGGTCAATGCCATTTCTTCGGATAAAATCAATAATTTGTTTGCGCTTTTTTTCACGCATTGCTGCCTTGTATTCAGCAGTTAACTGCAATTCGCCATCCATAATAATTTTTTTTGCAATTTGTTCATGATCATCTGTTTCAAAAATTGCTTTTAACTCATGTTCAGAAGCCACCAATCCTTTTTTTGAATCTGCAAAAATTTTATCGCTTGCCAATACTTCATCCATTGGTTTGTCTTTGCCTTCCCGCAATTCTAAGGCAGCAGTGCAATCAACTGCGACTTCAAAATTTTTCCCCTGTTTTTTATAACGCGCAATTACTGATTTATCAACATCAACCATATTCTCTCCCGTTATTTGTTTTCTTTGTTTTCTTTGTTTTTTCTTGTTTATTTATTTGTTTTCTTTCTAGCATCTTGCAGGATATCTTTTAATTTCTCAGAAGGTACCCGTGTAAATAGTTTATCAGTAAGTGTAATATAAACACAATCTAATCGGTCAATAGTGAGGTCTTTTCCAAGAAAATCTGCGAGTAGTTTTACTCCAAATCGCAATCCTTGATCTAAAGTCATGTTCGGTGTATATTCGTTATGCAACAATTCCTGAATTTTAGTTTCACCTTCACCAATAACAACTGCGTTGTATTGGAAGAAAATTCCCGTTGGATCTGTTTCAAAGAGTTTCGGTGTTCCATTATCAACACCTGCCAAAAGTATAGAAACCCCAAACGGTCTTAAACCACCTGATTGCGTGCACATTTGTTTTAAATCTGCAATATCTTTTACTATAGTAAGAATATCTACTGGAGCATCGTACGTAACACGATACTGCTGCGCGCGAATTTGCGCGCGTTCAACTAAAACACGAGCATCACTAATAATACCTGCTGCAGTAGCTCCAATATGTTCATCAATTTGAAATATTTTTTCTACTGATTCTGGAACCACAAATTGATCAACAATTCTTTTATCTGTTACTAGGATCACGCCTTCCTTACATACTAAGCCTATCGCTGTTGAACCTTGTTTTACTGTTTTTTTAGCATATTCTACTTGCAATAATCTTCCATCGGGACTGAACATTGTTATTGCTCGATCGTATCCCATCATTTGATGATTCATTTGTTGCATAATTGACACCTCTTAACCAATTTTAATTAATTATAACATTTTCTTATCTTAGTTAATACACCTGAGATCAGCAAGCTCCTCATGATAACGGGCATATCATTAATGGCAGTTACAAAAGGCAGACTTGCCTGCACTTGTTTAACATACTTATTATGGACACGCACTACTCCAATATTTCTTTGATCATCGTAATATTCAGAGAGCGGCATTATTCCTGCTTTTCCCAAATTATAAGAGCCATATATTTTCCCATATGTTGTGTATAAAGCTTCTTCAACAACGTCATGGGTTAGTGCTATGTTCTTTGGTGTAATCACCTGATATGCAAGATATCGTTTTTTTTCCCGTAAGCTTGATGATAACGGTTTTAACTTCATATCGAATAACACCTGTTGAGAAAAGATCGTATCCAGGGTTATATAAACTCTTCTTTCCTTTTCTCGATTAAAGCATAAGAGCAAAGCCTTATTTATAAAGTTTTCTTTGATTTAATCGCAGTGTAGAAAATCTCGGCATAGCCTCGGTTTTGGCATCAGTTCGGCTTGTTAAGAGTATATTTTATTGGATTTTTCTCTCTGGAACTCCGAAAAATCCCCATGCTTAAACTTGAAGAGCCTCACAAAAAGATGCCAAAAACTACATTTTCTACACTGCCTGATTTAATAATTCTTTCACTAATGATACTGCATTTCGAGCTAATCTTTTTGTTTCTTCTTCAACGTTAGATTCAATAAATATTCTGAATTCAGGAGCATTTGATGAAGGTCTGAATAACATCCATGTACTTTCATTCATGTATATTTTTAAACCATCAAGATCATCAATTTGTTTGTTCTCAGAGAGATATTTTTGTTTTATCGAATGTACGATAAAAGCATTGTGCCTTGTTGGACAATCTATTTTTGTTCTGAAAATAAAAAAACGCGGATATTGAGCAATAAGCTCAGAAAGTTTCTGCTTTTTTTTAACAAGAAGATTAAGGATAATAATTGTTGGATAACCGCCATCCCTTGTATACATAACATCTGCAAAAATACAACCGCCATTGCTTTCAAAACCAAAACTGCAGTTGTACTGCTTCATCATTGCAATAACATAAGGAGAACCAACTTTACAACGGTAAATTTTTTTTCCAAGCGTATCAATAACGCTCGAAGAGTTAATAGGAGTTGCTATATTCTTTGCTTCAAGATACTCTGCAATAACTGCGGCAACCACATCACTTTGAATCAAATTACCTTGTTCATCATAAAATGCTGGCCTGTCACCATCACTGTCATAAGTAATCCCTATATCGGCATTGTTTTCAAGGATTGCCTGCTTTAATTCAAGATTCTCGTATTCAGTTGATTCAGTGTCAAGCGCAATAAATTCGTTTTTAGTTTTAGCTAGCAAGAACACTTTTGCTCCTGCATCCTTTAATATAAACTGCATTGTTTTTTGATGACAACTATTCCTTACATCCAACACTATCTTTAAATTACTGTAGTCCATAGCATGTTTTTTGAGAAATCCATTATATGCTTCATTTGCATTGTTAGTTTCACTAAAACTTGTTGGCACATCAACAAGTTTTAGTGATGAATGGAGAATAACCTGATCATAAAGTTCTTCAATCTGTTTTTCTTCTGCTTTAGATATTTCTTCGTTGTCATTCATAAATTTTAAGCCATTCATTGATGCTTTGATATGGCTGCCAGTAATTATGATTCCACCACTGCAATCAGAATTTTTTACATAATAATTTAATGCAGGTGTTGGCGTAATTCCACAATTAATTGGTTTCCATCCTTGATCAACAATACTTTGCATAATGATGGATTGAATATGTTCACTTGTTGCTCTGAGATCTCTTCCCACAGCAATAGTTCCCTTGTTTATTCCTTGATTAGTAAGATGCTGAATAAATGCTTTGACAATTGCATAACAGAATTCATCTGACAGAATAACATAATCTGTTTCTCCACAATCCACGGTGTATCCACGTATCCCTGATGTTCCAAATAATTTCATAGTATTACAATCTGTTTAACAATCTGTTTATTTACAATTCATTTATTAGTTCTTCAGTAATTTGATCAAAGTGTTCAGCAATAATATTTGCATGCTGTAAATCTTCTCGTTTATTTTTCCCATTCATTATACCAATACATTTCATACCTGCGCTTCGTGCTGCAATAATACCTGCTTTTGAGTCTTCAATAACCACACAATATTCAGGAAGAACTTCAAGCAATGCAGCAGTCTGAAGATAAATATCTGGATTTGGTTTTCCCTGTTTAACTGCTTCTCCACTATGCACCACCATAAATTTCCCCTCTAGATCTAATGAAGAAAGCACCGTACTCACCACTTGCATCCCGCTTGAAGAAGCTAAACCTAACTTGTATTTCTTTTTGTATAAATTCATAATTAATTCTCTGACTCCGGGAAGAGGAACGAGTTTACCTTGCATTAATGATGAAGCATATTCAGTTTTTTTGTAGACAACACCTTCAATATCCGGCATTGATTTATCATGTTTTTGCATTATTTCTTTTACAATAATAGGACTGCTTGTTCCGGTAAATGTTTGATGGTATTGCTCTTCGGTTAGCAATATTCCATGATCTGCAAAGGTTTTAATCCATGCATCGCAGTGAAAATTTTCAGTATCCACCAATACCCCATCCATATCAAAAATAACTGCTTTTTTCATTATAATAAACCTCAAAATAAAAACCTCAAAAGCGCTCAGCATTTTGAAAAGCATGACCATAAGGAATAAATTCGAAATCCAAATATCTAAATTTTTGACAAAGAACTGGCCTCAGATTTTTTAAATCCTGAGGATTTTCTGCATATACTAAAACACTGCCGCCACCGCCGCCCATAGGAAAACAAACTGCATTATGCTGTTGAATAACTGCTTTTAATTCATTATGGGAATCCGACATATAATAGCTGCAAAGCTGTGTACGAATTTTTCTATATTCTTCTATTGGCTGAGCTAAAGCTTTCCAATTTTTTGTTCTAATTGCTTCTCTAAATTCATAGGCTAGATGGCATTTTTGCTTATGCAAGAGATACCCGTTAGTTGTTTTTAATTCTGCCACCCATTTTGAATTTACATCACTGCTATGACGCTCGGCAGTAAAATAAACATCGATATGTTCTCGTAATTCTTGATATTCTGAAGGATTTAATAATTCCTGCTGCAATGAAGTTCCGTAGAGACTTTGCTGGCCAGGCAAAGGAAGCCCCCAAGGAAACCAAATATAATCTCTGATTCCCCCATATACTGCACATGACTGCTCTTGGGTGCCAGTAATACTTACACCAAGATCTTCTTCTACAAGAGAAGCCATACCAATAATCTGCGGCATAGAAAAAATGTTTCCTTTTAATTTATTTGCCAGCAAACAAACACCAGTCGTTAACGCTGCACTCCCACCTAAACCTGCAGATTTTAATTCTGGAAATTTATTTCGAATAGTAAACTTTACTCCGTCAAGATCAAATGCCTGCATCAGCTTAAGAAGCCAATACTCTTTCTTAGGAGGAATAGCATCTTTATCAAAGGTGAAACTAAAACCAAAATCAAGTGATTCCACACCAAGTTTTCCTTGATCAATAGGAGTTGCAATAATATCAGTGCCTATATTAATAGACATACCTATAGTTCTTGGCAAAGAAGCAGACCAAATCCTACTCGGGTCTTCGGTCAGGTCTTTAGGTAAAGGCGTGAACTTCCAAAATGTTTCTTGAAACAACCGCAGATCAAGACTTGATCCAGGACCATCAATTCGATTAAACACGGTAATTTGCGGAAGCTTGTTTTGCTCTTTTGCCTGCACTAATTTTTCATGAATATTTAGCATCGTCATAACTGTTGAAATCACTTCTGTTTTTTAAATCTAATTTAAACCCTGCCATTCCTTCAATGCCTTTTCATAACGCTCAAGTGTTCCTGTATCAAACCACTGTCCTGAAAAGGGATAGCCAAAGAGTTTTTGCTCTTGCGCTATTTTAGGGAAAACATCTATTTCAATAGAAGTAGGATCATTACCTGAAGCAACATACAATAATACTTCTGGTTCAAGGATGTATAATCCTGAATTAATCAGGGTTGAAGGAGCTTCTTCTTTTTTTGGTTTTTCTATAAAATCAAGGATTTTACTTCCCTGTAATTTCGCTACACCATACGCTGAAGGATCTTCAACAGTTGTCAAAGCAATAGTTCCCAGAGCTTTATTTTCTTTATGAAAAAGATACATTTCCTGAAGGTCAATATTCTTTAATTCATCTGCATTGCACATGACAAAAGTATCAGTTAAATACTCCTTAGCTAATCGCAAGGGACCAGCTGTGCCTTGGGGGGTTTGTTCTTCAATGTAATTAATTGACACTCCAAACTTTTTCCCATCACCAAAATATTGTTTAAGTTGATCACCCTTGTATCCAATAGAAATAAGGATATTAGTAACACCATATTTTTTAAAAAGATCCAACGTATGCTCCATCACTGGTTTTCCATGCACGGGAATTAATGGTTTAGGAATTTCATCAGTTATAGGTTTTAACCGTGTACCTCTGCCACCTGCAAGAATTAACCCTATTTTAGGAGCATTTTTTCCTAATGCTTTTAAAAGAAGCAATTCAACAGCATGACTTCTATTCTTAACCTTGTAACCATCAACACTTTTATCTACTGCTGTAAGAACACCAGTATCCAGGGTTAAAGTTATTCGTTCTTTCATGATAAAACTCAAATTAGAACAAGGTATATAAAGATTACTATTTGTATGATAAAGTGTGATGTATATTTACGATTTTATATTGTATTTTTACGAATATCAACATAATATTTATATATTAGTAGGTTATAAAGAGATAGTTTATATTATATTTGATTGTTTTATGTTTTTTAAGGGGATAGTAAAGTGCATTGTTTTAGTATAACGGAGATATGAAGTGCTATGATGCAATACAACAGACATGGATTACCAGAACATGAAGAAGCACCAAGAGAACCAATTCCTTTTGTGAGATATATTTCACTAGGATTAGGTTTAGTCTTACTTATGCTTTGGTTGTTATAAACAGTAATTTTATATACACCTTTTCTTTCTTATTTTTAGGCAGCATTATCTAACTTAGATAATGCTATCTAAAAATAAGAAAGGAGGGGTGTTATTATGCAAATATTTGTTGATACTGCTGATGTTGAAGCAATAAAAAGATTGAATTCTTATGGTATCATCGATGGCGTTACTACTAACCCTAGTTTAATTGCCAAAGAAGGAAGAAATTTTAAGCAAGTTGTTAAAGAGATTGCTGCCATTGTCAATGGCCCTATCAGCGCAGAAGTTGTCAGCACTGATTGCGAAGGAATGTTAGCTGAAGCAAAAGAATTAGTTAAAATTCATAAAAATATTGTCATTAAAATCCCTTTAATTCCTGAAGGATTAAAGGCAATCAAAATATTAACTTCTAAAGGAGTGAAAGTGAATGCAACCTTATGTTTTAGCGCAAATCAAGCTTTGCTTGCTGCAAAAGTAGGTTCAACGTATATTAGTCCTTTTATCGGAAGATTGGATGATATTGGACAAACAGGAATGGAATTAATTGAAGAAATTAAAACAATTTATTCAAATTATGGGTTTAAAACTAAAATTTTAGTTGCCAGTGTCCGAAATCCCATTCATGTCAAAGAATCTGCATTATTAGGAGCAGATGTTGTCACGTGTCCGCCTAATGTTATTGAACAGTTATGGAAACATGCATTAACTGATGTTGGATTGAAGAATTTCTTAGCTGATTGGGAGAAAGTTAAGGATAAATAATTAGTTTATTTTTTGGCAGTTTTCCATAACAAATTAAAGTAGTTGTTATAAGAATATGCAATTTCTTTGCTTTTAATGACCGTTGCCATAGGTGTTTCACTCCAGAGAATTATTGCAATATATTTTCCGTAAATAAAAGTAGTTGTAGGTGAAGAGAACTTATCAGGAATATAACGAAATTGTGAATAAGCAACTGCAACACTTTCGGAGTGTTTAGCACTTTGCCCAAAAATAACTCTCGCCTTGATTTTATTTTGCTTTTTCTGCTTTTGAAATTGTATAAAATCATGTTTCATCAATTCCAAAAACTTTCCCGATGAACCAAAACAAACATATTCCTTATACTTGAGAATATCCACTAAAATCGATTTTATTCCCTTTCGACCTTTGTAAATAGCTGACTCTTCTCCTTCTTTTCTTTGCTTAAATCTTACCTCTAATTCAGGAAGAATTTCTTCTGCTATGTTCTCTTGTTCTTTTATTTTGTCTAACAATTTATTTGGTGGAACTGGTTGAAACACTTTTCTATTTGCTTGAATGACATATTTGACCAAGCCTCTCTGAATTAATCTTTCTAAAGCATCATAGGTTGTTGTTCTATTTATTTGCGCTGTTTTACTAATCAATCCTGCCTGAGCTTCACCGAGATCAATCAAAGCCAAATAAATTTTTGCTTCATTCGCATTAAATCCTAATCTTTGTAATGATTCCATTTATTTAAGTAGTGCATTATCATTTTTAAAATATCTCCTCTTGCTGTAAGGAAGCTTACAACAAATATTGATATAACATGGGAAGTGTATACACAAGATGAGAAAATTAATATTAGGAAAACTTGGAACAATGAAGATTCAAACTGATCCTTTACCTGTTATGGGTTCACAAGCATTTTTAGTGTTTATCTATGAGTTTGACAGATATTTACGAGATCAAGGAATGGGTCTTACTGCTGTTATTAGTAACTATTACTCCCAATATGATAATAAAAATTGCGGTGAGTTTCAACTAAGCGTTAATTCACATAGGCAGAAAAGAGATACGTATAGGATTATAGAAGGTGTTGGCTATGCTATAAATCCTCAAAATCATGAAGTTCATAATTCGAATACAACAACATTTAGTGATTGTGATAAAGGTAATGAATTACAGTCTTTGCAAGAACGTATCGATCAAATAGCATTGTGTCACTTGAGCAGAAATTTCATGTTTACATGGATAATACCTGATCATGGCAAATCATATGCAGATTTCTTTGAGTGGCTCAAAAACCAAAGGCAATATGTGAAGCCACATGATTTGGTTGATAGAGTGTCACGAATGATTTATCAAAGAAGTGCTTTAGTATCAAGAGGGTTATTAGGAGGTTATTATCTATAATCAATTAAAGAGATTTTTGATCCAATCACTTTCGCTAGTATTTAAGGTATAAAATTCTATACACATACCTTTCTTAATTCTTTCAAAATAAGCATATCATCTATTTCAATAAGTTTTTTAATTACTGGATTTTCTTCATTAAGTTTGAATAATTTTGCTTTTCCAATAGTTCTTGTAGGTATGATAATATTATTTTTGATTAAATCATCCCATACCCTATATAATGTTGCTCGTCCAATACCTGCATTATTTGCCATATCAGTTATAGAAAAATCTAAATGACGCTCAGTTAAGAGATAGTCCAGTATTTTAATAGTAGGTGAATCCCCCATGACTTCGATAAAAAGTGATTTTGTTTCCATGTTATTACCTTTTATACTTAAGAGTTTTTGACAGGAATTTCTATTGTTGTATCAACACTGTATTTCCATGTGGGATAGTTTTGAATGTAGATTTTACCATCGTATGAAGTTATTTGTATCGCAGCCCTTCTGTTTCCACCTCTTCCCCCAGGATTAACTGTTGCTCTTGTTCTATATATTTCATCTAATTGACGATTCAATTTAACAACTGTATCATCTGGGATTGGTTTTCCATTATGCTCAATAATAATTACTTGAATACCATCAACAAATAACGTACTGTATCTTAACTTTGTTATACTTCTATCAACAATTTTAGCATCAAGTTGCTCCCCTGTTAATTCCTGTAGCATATGGGATAAATCTCGTGTAGCATGGTATAAATCGTGTGTAGTATCTTTACAATAGATCGAAGGCATATCAGGATCAAAATCAAATTCTACTTCCAATCCTCTAGACTCAAAACTTCTATGCCCAGCTAAAACGTGATAGTATATAATATCATTTAATGACCAAAGGACATCAGTATTAACCATAATACACCTATATTTTTTATTATAATTTATTATTAAATGTTGCCAACAAATAATATTCTTTGGCTTCAATTACTTTTACGTGCACAATATCTCCTAATTTGAGTTTTTGTTCTGGATCATTGACAACAATTTGTCGGTAGCAGGCATTTTTACCGTTCATTGTTTTAGTTCCTTGCTTTCCTTCTTCATCAATAAGCACTGCACCTTCCCATGCAATCCACTTCTCGTTGTTTTCCAACGTGATTTTATCAAAAAGCTCAGTTAATTTTCGAGAACGATCTGCAATAACATGTGTTGGCAACTGTTTCCAAGTTGCTGCTACTGTTTTTGGTCGTGCAGAATAACGTGAAATATTTACTGAGTCTGGTTTTGTTTCTTCAATTATTTTTAATGTATCTTCAAATTGTTCATCTGTTTCGCCGGGAAAACCACAGATAATATCAGTCATAATATGGATTTGAGGAATTGCTTTTTTGAATTCAGTTATAATATATTTGTATTCTTCAGTAGTATAATTTCGCTCCATGTTTGCAAGCACTTCATTATTACCTGCTTGTAGCGGAATATGCAAAAATTTAAACATTTTTTTATGTTTAAATGCTTCAATTAAATTCGGAATCATTTTTAGATAATGGTCCGGGTTGCCCATGCCTAATTTTACCATGAAAGTTCCCTCTAAATTGCAAAGCGCTTTCAAGAGTTCAGGCAATTCTTTGTTTTTGTTATTGCTGTTGTTTTCTTCCTCTCTTGTTTCTAAATCTTGGCCGTAAACTGCGGTATCCTGTGAAGTAAGCCAGATTTCTTTAACACCTTCTTTAATTGCTTGCTGCGCTTGTTGCAAAATTGCTTGTTTTTCAAAACTCTGTAAATTAAACCGTGCAGCTTTTGTTTTGCAAAAGGTGCAATGTCCTAAACAACCACGATTGATCGGAATGATTTCTATCACTGGATTCTTTCTTATTTTTGGAAGATTTAATCTTATACTGTTTTCACGTTTCGTAAAAATAACCTGATTTCCTTCCAAAGTTTCTTCAACAACATCAGTAATGTGATGAATATTTGTTGTGCCAATCAAAGAAAATCCTTTTAATTTTTCTTGATCAGTCTGGGCAATGCATCCTGCAACGACTGTTGGCTTTTTTGGTAATTTGTTTAATGTTCTAAAAAATTCTGTTTCAGTTGCATTTTTTACGGTGCATGAATTGATGACTAAGCAATCTGCTGATTCAGGAGCATTAACTATATCATAACCATCTTCTTTCAAAATACCAGCCATTGTTTCAGAATCGGTCTGATTATTTGCACATCCTTGAGTATAGAAAAATACTTTTTTATTTGCTGTCGAGCTACTATTTTCTTTATCCATATCGTCATGAAGAAGTGGTTATTTGTTTTTAAAGGTTCCTATGGAATAGTTAGTAAGATCTATTCTTTAATCGTCTGTCTTGTCTTTTTAAGTAACTAAAATCTATTAAAAACACTATGTAAGGTAAGAATAGTTATCACTGTTTTCATCTTAAATTGTGATATGAGATCAAACGAATTAATATTTTCAGACAAATTATTTGGAATTAATTTGAGTTGTTTAATGCTTTTATTAACCTCACTTTCTTTAATTATTAAGTTATGTGCATATTTGTTTCTAAGTTGATTTATTTGAGTAATATTATAAAGTAAATCTTCATCTTTTTCGAATACTCCAAAAGCTGTTAGTATATCTATTTTCGATGAAAATCCCCTTAACTCTTTGTTCTTAAAAATAATTTTTCCTTGAGGAAAAATGTTCATAATAATTTCATTAATCCAATATTCAATAAATAAATGAGCAGTTAAAACTAATGATCGTATTTCTTGTTCTTTATTAAACTCCTCCATTAATTGTTTAAAATATTGATCTTGAGATAGCTGCTGATGTACCATTAAATCTTGAAAGTCGGCTTACTATTTAACTATTTCTAAAAAGAAAACAAATTAATTTTTCGGAATTTTCGTAAATTTTTCGAAATTACCTATTCCTAATGAAAAACCTCCGAATAAAAAGTAAACATTTGCGGTTTCTCTGAATTATTTTCGGTTTTAATGTAGGTGATTATTTATTAGAGTTCTTCGTTAAAATCTTCTATGAAAATCATATATTCAGATCATGCCATTAGAAGATTAAAACAAAGAGGTATTAGTATACTAGAAATAGAATATGGATTAGAAAATCCTAAAAAAGTAAGGTATTTAGACGATGATAAAAAGCAAATTACAACCGTGATCAATAATAGGGAACTTATCATTATATTTGTTCAAAAAGAAAAACATATAAAGATTATAACGGTACTATAACATGATGAAAATTGAATATGATAAAGATGTTGATGCAGCTTATATTTACATAGAATTCCCTATAAAAGAAGGGGATGCTGTAAATACTGTTAAAATCAATGATAATATTATTGTTGATTTTAATAAACAAGGAAAACTTTTAGGTGTTGAAGTTCTCGATGCTCGCAAGTTTTTGAGCAAAAACGTTCTTCAACATGCTCAAATTAAGTAACTTTAGAAATGATATATTTTTCTTTCAGTTGCTCAGCTCGTTCTCGCAACAATTTTTTAGTAACAACAGATATTAATGTTGGTTCTATTTCTAACAAAGGAATAAGAACAAAATCACGCTTTTCTAATTGAGGATGGGGAATTATAAGATCATCTATTGTAATAATTTCATCATTATATAATAAAATATCAATGTCAATTATTCTTGGGCCATGTTTGAAGGTTACTTTTCTTCCCATAATTTCTTCAATACATTTAACAAAGTATAACAGTTCATAAGGGGAAAGCGTTGTTGTTCCCTTAATCACTTGGTTGTAGAAATTATCCTGCTTTCCAAAACCATAAGGTTTACTTTCATAGATTGATGATATTTTTTCAATTATTAGTTTCTCTTTCAAAAGCTCTAAAGCTCTTGCTAGATTTTCTTTTTTATTGCCAAGATTTGTTCCTAACCCAAGAAAAATTATATTTTTCTTGTTATTTTTTATTGCATCTAAAACTGCCAACATTTTTTTATGTTCTTTAACATCATGCACTCTTACTATGTTTGCTCCATGCATCACTGCGACTGCATGCGCTGCTAATGTTCCTTCCAAACGATCTTCGACTGGCGTTGGTTGAATCATATTTATGAATGATTTTCGAGAAGCACCAATCAATAGAGGCTTGCCTAATTGTTTAAATTCATTAAGGCGGTTTAAGATTTCAAGATTATGCTTAAGGGTTTTCCCAAATCCGATCCCAGGATCAACAATAATTTCTTTAATACCATATTTTTCTGCGTTTGCAATCTGCTGCTTGAAAAAATCCACAATATCCTTCACCACATCTTTATATTGTGGATTTTGCTGCATATTTTTCGGCGTGCCTTGCATATGCATCATAATAACGGGAACTTGGTATTTTGCTGCAAGCATGCAAACATCGCCATTTTGCAAGCCAGTAATATCGTTAATAATCGTTGCGCCTGCTTGAAGCGCTTGTTCAATAACCCTTGGTTTGCAGGAATCTATAGAAATCGGAAACTGAGGATATTTTTCTCGCAATGTTTTGATCACTGGAATAACTCTGTTTAATTCTTCTTCTTCAGAAACTGCTTCAGAACCAGGTCTTGTTGATTCGCCACCTATATCAATAATATCCGCACTTTCTTGAATCATCTTTTCAGCATGCTGGATTGCTTTTTCCAATACGAGGTATTTATTGCCATCATAGAATGAATCATGAGTAGCATTAAGGATACCAATAATCATGGTTTTCTTGTTTGAATGCAGTAACTCCCTTATTTCTTGGTTCATTTCTTATAGAAAGACTTAAATCTATTTAAAGTTACAGCAATATTTATAAATAATAACATTCCAAATACAACATAAAAAGAGGATGTTCATGAAAAAGGACTACAGTGCTATTAAAGCAATAGTAGCTATATTGATCATAGTTATTATTATGTTCATAGTCATAAAAACTTATTCTAAAACAACACAACAGAACGCAGAGATAACAGGAAATGTCGTTTATGACTGGCATTATGTAGCGCCTGATCAAAGTAAAAGAACTAATAGTGTTGGATTCTATCAAAATACTGCAGGAAATCAATATTCTCAACCTTATGGAGTAGATTATGATGCTACAGAGTGGGATTCAAAAAGACCTGTGCAGACTGAAAGCAAATGGGGCGTACGACCAAAATATGTAGATCGCCAAGGCGGGTTCAATTATAATTTTTATCCAACAAACACTGATAAAAGACTTACCCAAGACCACAATCCGCAAGGAAAAGTCTATTTACAAAGAACTTATAACATATACCCTGAAATTGGAGAGATTAATTTTGTTATTGATCTCTATGACGAAGATGGTGTTGGGAAATTATCTTATGATGTTTTTGAATTTGAACCTGGTTATGGACAAAACCATGTAAGCTCACGAGGAAAATTCAGTTTAGATTGCAATCTTCAAAAAACATGCAAAAAAAGCTATATTTTTGCCCGGAAAGTGCATAATTTTTTTCAAATTTTTGAGCCTTTTCAAATTACCTTCTTTTATCGGGACGGAAATGGAAATATAAGAGAAGGAGTTCTTAACGCACAAAATAAATGGAGTTTTACTTTTGAATAGTACGTAATAAGTCTTCTTTAGTTTTAGCGCCGGTTCAGCTTTTTAAGTGGTTTTCGATTGGATTTTTCTCTCTGGCACTCCGAAAAATCCCCAAAGTGAATTTAAGAAGAGCTTCACAAAATGGGGTTCTGTCCTGAATCTCGGCATAGCCTCGATTTTGGTGCCGTGATTATCTCACTTATTTATAACAAGGAAAAAATTCCCATTGTAATTTCCTTTTTTCCCACGTATTAATTTGAAGGATAATCACAAGCATGGCACCAAAAACTTCATTCAGGACAGAACCAAGAATGTAGGCGCTAAAACCCCAGACTTATTACGTACTGTAAAATAAAGAATAATTATAATCCTAATACTTTATCTATTTCATCTTGATCAAAACCGACAATTATTTTTCCATCTATGTCTGTTACAGGAACACCCATTTGCCCTGATTTTCGCACCATCTCTTCTGCTTGTTCTTGGTTTTCTCCAACATCAATAACCTGAAATTTAACTTTTTTTGAGGTAAGATAAGATTTTAATTTATCACACCAAGGACATGTTTTAGTTGAATAAACTGTTACTTTGTGCTTATCCATAGTATCACCATGGATAAGCACCATAGGATAATTTATATACTTTTTCCTTATAGATGATTCTATGCCTATTAACAATGATACTAAAAAAACAACCCTGGGTAAAAAGTATAACGTCTGTAAAACCTTATTGAGCAAAGCCTGTGGCTTAATGTTCAAAAAACACCAAAATCTTATCTTTGTTTTTAATGAGGAAAAGATTATTCCACTTCATATGTGGTTTGTGTTTTACCCGATTGATATTATTTATTTAAATCAAAAGAAACAAGTTGTTGAACTAAAAGAAAATTTTAGGCCATTTACTCTGTATAAACCACAAAGAAAAGCACAATATGTCATCGAATTAAAAGCTGGAATAATTAGAAAAACAAAAACAAAAGAAAAAGATATTATTGTGTGGAATTAGTTGGCTGCTCCTCAACATTAGTTTCATCGTCATCTGCAACACATGCTCCTGCCATACAACCATATTCGCAGGTATAACCTTCAGTTAGGTACGTATCTCCTTTACAATACTTTTCATACAGTTTATTAGGTGTGTTAGTGTTGGTACTGCATTGATCTGATTCTTTATAACCATTTTTTAAGGTGACCGTACCCATGACATTGTAATCTTTTCCATTATCTGAATCAGTACAACCTGCTATTTTTTCTTCTGCCTTTACTTCACTGGTTAGGTTGGTTACTTGTTCTCCATTTGCTGTTGTTGTGTTTGTTTCTGATTCATCTACCTCATTTGTACCTACATCATCTGCATCCTCTTGATCGCTTTCATCATCCTCATCATCTGTTACTGTTGTTGCTTTTGATTCTTCAGTCTTTGTTTCATCAGTAGTTTGTTTAGCTGCTGGTGTTTCGTCTGTTTTTGCTTGAGCTGGCTGAATTTCCTTAACTGCATCTGATTCTTTCTTTGTTTCTTCTTTATTACAACTTACCAAAAAAAGAGCTACTGCCATTATTACTAAAAAAACTGCTATTTTTTTCACGTTTTCCACCTCGAGATTAAAATAAATATGGGGATACTGAGATTCGAACTCAGACCCAGTGGTGTCTTCTGATCAGATTATCATTGCTATAATCAACCTATAGCTCATCGCTCCACAACTGGAGCCACTTATCCTGGCCAGGTTAGACGATATCCCCTTCTTTAATTAAAAAATAAGCCAGCGTATTTAAATGTTTTTAAGAACTATGGCTCTGCCCCGAATGTAGTTTTTGGTGCCATACCTGTGATTATCCTTCTAATTAATAAGTGAGAAAAAAGGGAATTCCAATGGGAATTTTTTCCTTATTATAAACAAGGGGGATAATCACGGCACCAAAACCGAGGCTATGCCGAGATTCGGGGCAGAGCCGAACTATAAGTCAAACTCTATTCCATTCTTCGGTTGTTTCTTAACTATTGGCTGCTTTGGCGGTTTCATCCATAGCAAAAGAATTATTGCTCCTAATATTATTAAGATGATAACAGTAGTTATAATACCAGGCATATTCCTGCCTGCTTTTGTTATGAATTCCGGGATTGGTTTAACAACGAAAATAAATTCTGGAGAGTATGCAACGCCTCCTTTGCTATCATCTGCAGTGAATACCACTCTCCGTTCACCAACAAAGTTTTTGTCTGGCATTACTTTCACATACGTTCCATCCATATAAATACTGAGATTTTTAACCGGTGAATGAGTTATCACTAAATAATCTTCATCAGCATCAACAAAATAACTATCCAAAAATAGATTATAAGGTTTATCTTCGTACATTTCGTGATATAATACTTTGAGCTGTGTTTCGTTTAATTTGTATTTTTTCTGAGGATCATACAATTCGACAGGTTTCTTTTCTGATTCCTTTTTTTGAAGAAGGTCTTTAGTAATGTTGGATGGTTTTGTTGGAAGTTTTTCTACTGATGAAATATTAATTTTTTTATCTGCTGCTGTTACATTATCTTTTCCTGCAAACTTTTCTCGCAAATCTTTGCGAAACTCATTAATCTTTGAAGGAGTTGCAAATTTGAAAAAAGCTAATGCTATTAAACCAAGGACAAGCAACATCAGCATTATAATGCCAACAACTTTCCATCCTATTGCGGAAGCAACTACTTTTTCCTGTTTTTTCTCTTGTTCTTTACTTTTCTCTTGTTCTTTATAGTATTCTTCTGCAATTGGATGAAGCTTTTGAGCTTTTCTTCTCTTAATAATTATGACGAGAAGCACTACTATAATCAATAACAATAATATAAACAAAAGCAAACTTATCATTAAACGCTGTTTAAATTGCTTTGCGTTGACCTCTGCTGAAACTTCTTCACATTTCACTACAGAAATCTGCAAAGGAATTTTATAAGAAAGATCTCCTTTATACGATGTTGCTACAAGGTCAAGATTATAATCACCACGATCTTTTCCTTGAGGCTGAACATATAATGGAGTAATATATTGTTGAGATGGAAGAAGCCAGAAATATGAAGCATCATATCCTAACCATGACTGTCCTGGATTAATACTCACTTTGTAACCATTGTAAAGATAACCAGTATTTCCTAATTTAACAGGAATTATAGTATTGGTGTTTTCACAAACTTTATAGCTTGGATCTTGTGCAGACACATAATTAAATGAGACAGTTTCTGAATCATTGCTTGGTGTGATAAGCATCCCTGTATCTAAAGCATAACCATAAGAACCTTGGTTAATACTAATACTCAAAGGAAGTGTCTGAAGATTTTTAGTAGCTTGGTCTTTTGCTGTTAAAGTGAACGATGCTTTTTCTGCAAATTCACAAGGCAGTGTTACATACAAGAATGCTTCTTTTGTTTCATAAGGCGCTAGGACAACAGGATTATGCGTTAAACGATAATATTCCGGCTTGAGATTTAAGCTCAATTCCAATACCTGCAAATAATTCATACTATTTCTTACAGTAAGTTTATACACGACAGGTGTACAAGCATTGGTTACTTGATCCTCTTTATCAACGAACAATGAAGCAGATTCACAGGCAATAGGCTGAATTGTTTGTTTAATCTCTTTTGTTGTGCCAAAACCTGTCTGAATTAATGTCGTGATATCAAATGAATTATAAGTATCACAAGGAACTTTAATAAACGAAAAAACTTCTTTGGATTGAGATGGCTTTAACAGAAACTGCGGATTTGCAAGGGCGATAAGCTCTTGGTTTTCTCCTTCTGTGCGAACAAGATAATGTATCTCAATTTCTCCGGTATTCAATATACTGATTTTACTGCTGTGGGTATTACAAGCGCATGCATTAATTATTGAAGGAGAAGTAACTGCAGTAAAATCATCTTGACCAGCAACTAAAGAAGGAGATGATACTAACAATAATAACCATAAGGAGATACCTATTATTATAGTGAAGAAATGCCTAGAACTCTTTTTTTGTAATCTTAACCCTCTTAACACCCATAACACCCACTTTAATGAAACTAATTAAACTGATTATCTTGAAATAAATAAAATAAAAGGGAATAATATTCCCCGCATAATTGAGATTGGAGATCATATTTGATCTTATTGAATCTAAATAAAAATTAAATAAAAAAAGAACCTACATTTTAGTAGTAGGTTTGGTCGTCTTCTTCATCTTCGTCATTTTTGCTTCGTAATTTATTAAAGCCAATGACTAATGCTAGCAATACTAACACTACGATTAAGACGATTAAGACAACAGTTAAAACATCTCGCGCTGATGTGCTTTTGCCTGCATCAACTGGAGCAACTGCTTTACCACTGTCTTGGACATTTGCTTTCACCACAAACTGCTCTAGTTGTTCAGCACCGCTGTTAACTACAACACTGAACATGTGTTCGCCTGGTGTTGCGGTTTCTAATGCTGCAACATGAACGTATGATGCTGCTGCTTGTCCTGGGTTTACTACTAAAACGTTTGAAGGACTAACACTAACTTGCCCCCAATTTTGGTAGCCATCAACATTAACTACATAGGTTTTTGCTGTTTTACCCATGTTGCTAATAGTTACTGGATACACAACTCCTGCTTGGCCTTTCACTACATTTTGAGTTGCAGTGCCGACAGTCAAAACAGTTGTTTCCTGCTCTTGAGGAGCATCTTGTTTGCCTTCAACACAGTTTTCGTTTTCATAAACAGTAATTTGTTTTGTGGTTGAAGCTTTATGGTCGCCATCTTCAAAATATACATCAACTTTAGCATCATATGTTCCAGCTTTTGTACATTTTGGAATGATTACCCATAATTGTTCTGAACTTGAAGATTCTTCTTCATTAAGTTTTTCTAACCAATCAGTTGCTTCTAAACCAAGTTCTGGAATAGTTACTTTAACTTGAACGCCTTCTTCATCATCCATATTACCAGTGTTTTTAACCCGTACTTTGGTTAATAAACTTGTACCTGCTTTCACGGTTGAAGAAGGTGAAAACATAACATCTTTAATAGTTACTGAATGGTCTTTTGCATCAACAGTAATTGCATATTCTTTAGTCACTGTTAATGAGGTATGTTGGAATAAATCCCCTACAACTACAGTACCAAATTTTTCATCTGCGTTTGCAACGCGAGCATTTGCTCGAACAAAGAAAACATAATCTCCTTGATCAAGGTTATAAGGCAACTTCATAGTGAATTTGAATGTTTGCGCGTGACCATCTTCTAAGTCTGCTTCAAGGTCTTGTTCAGATCCTGTAATTTCACCATTGTGCATGTCAAAACCGCCAATGCTTGCATATAAGCCAAGATCTTCTAAGTCAACGGGAACGTGTTCAGTTACACCGTCGCCATTGGTATCAACTTCGACACCTGTTGCAGTCACTTGCACCGTCACAGAAATTTCTTGTTCTCTTTCGAGATCGTCAATTGCTAGTGGATTTTGTGTTTCCACATTTTCATGTAATTTGTCGCCATTAATCTTTACATATTCAATATGTAACGGCAATTTTGTGGTTACTACTTTAGCTTCTGTATTAACAGGCACTGCCATTAATACCACTAAGAGCAATACCAAAACACTTAGTATTTTTCTCATCATTTTATATGACCCCCATTACTCAATTATTAGCATACGAGTAACTACTTGTCCAGTAGTTATGGCTTTTGACCATTGTGCAGTGGAAAAGCACCTCTATTTATAAATATTGTGCTTTCATTTATAAATAGTAGTGAATTTACTGGCATTTTTCTACGACTAAACGCCTATGGATGATTCTTGCTAAATCATCGTTTCCTGCATATACTCTAATAATATATTCCCCTGGATCTGCATCATCAGGGACATGCAATGGCATGAAGATTGTTTTCTTTTCATTAACTTTAAGATTAAATTCCCCTACATGCCAAAATGCGTTCAAGTCAGTGACATACACTGTTGTTTTTAGATCTTCTAAAGGATCTTCCCTAATATTCTGCAAAGTAAGCAATAATTCTGCATCTTCGCCAGGGCAGTAAAATTCACCATTTAATAAGTCTGCTTGAATTAATTCCAAGGCTTCTCTTGGCTCTTCTTCTGGAGCTGATTTATGTTGAATTTTGATATCTGCCAAATCATTACAAGTTGTACCATCAGCTGTTGTTACCTTTAATCCAACATGATAGTTGCCTGCTAGTGCATATTGATGCTTGAAATTTTTATTAGTTTCTGCTGAGCCATCGCCTAAATCCCATGCACAGGTAAAGCTTGTACCTTTTGGCTGTACATTACTGTTTTCACATGAGAATTCAACCGTTGCAGGTTCAACAGTTTGTTGCTGAACAACATCAAGTATTGCAGTACATAGTTGTTTTTCAGGTTCTGTTGGAACAGTAACATCAACTTCAGCAACTTCATTTAATGGATAAGCGCATGCAGCTTTAGCGTCAGCTAAAAATAATTCTACGTGATAATCACCTACTGCTGCATCCTGCAACGTGAATGTACATTGATCTGATACTTTTTGATCATTAACTTCCCATGTGCAGGTAATAGGTGCATCACCTTGAGCATCTGTTACCTCAACTGCAGTAAAAGTAATATCATCTCCAACTTTGATTACTTTTGGCGTGTAATCAATCTTACCAACAGGACAGGAATTTGGTTCTTCAACAACAACGACTTGCCGTGAATCTGCATAGGCGCATGCTTCGTTATTTTCATCCACTTGATCAGTTATTAATTGCATAGCTACCGTAAATTGACCAACTTGATCAAATGTTTCAGTTAAAGTACATCCATTTGCACCAGCACCTAGTTTGAATTCACCATTAACTTGCCAAAGACAAGAGCTTGGTTTATCTTCTGGTTTTTGATCTGGATCGAAAAATTGAGCAACAAATTCCTGTGTTGCACCTTTAGTCAAGAAAAGAGGATTCTCTTCTGGAAATATCGGCGCTACTGGACATAAGTTGCCAGGCTCAATAACAATATCAATGAATTCTTCATCTACTAAATTCTGTGGATAAAGACATTCAAGTTCTCCATCTGAAAGATACAATTCAACATGTAATTGTGTTTCATCGGTTACCGTGTATTCGAATGTACATTCATTTGAAGCTATTTTATCATTAACTTCCCATGTGCAGGTAACACTTTCGTCTGCTAACTCATCATCATTGATATTAACAGCAGTAAAGGTCATAGTATCTCCTTTCTTTGGCTTTTCAGGAGTAAATTGAATATTTCCTGTTGGACAAAGATTAGCTGGCGGTTGTTTTTCATTGACTGAGATAACTGCTGTTGCGCTTTGTTCACATGCGTTTCCAGCAGCATCTTTTTTGTTATCAGTAACCGTAACGGTGACTGCGCTTTGACCAACAGTATTAAACTGGGCGGTAAATGTACATACGCCATTCACTGCCTGATTAGTAAAAACAACCTGGTTATCTACTTCCCATGTACAACTAACTTGATCGTTTTGTGGATCATCAGTAAGAGCAGTAAAGGTTACTGAGTCGCCTTCGACAACCGTTGTAACTTTTGGGAATATTTCCACGACTGGACACTGATTTTTCTCAACAGGAATGTCTTCTTCGTCTGCTAAATTCAAAGGATAAGCACATTCATCACTACCATCTGAAAGATATAATTCTACGTGCAAATCATTCTGGTCTGGCACCGTGTATTGGAATGAACATTGATTTGAGACAACAACATTATTAATTTCCCAGGTACAGGCAACTGGTGCATCACCTTCTGCGTCAACGACATTAATTGCATTGAAGTTAATAACATCGCCTTGTTCTGGATTTTTAATATCATATTCTATTTGACCCGTTGGACAGCTGTTTGGAGCTTCGTTTGCTTTGAATGTTTTAGTTAATGATTTTGCACAATCGTTTCCATCATTATCTTTTTTACCATCGCTCGCAGTTGCCTTAACACTGTGATCTCCTGCTGTGGTGAAGGTGAAATCAAATGTACAGGTTGAAACTCCTGGAACTACAGCGCCATCAACTTCCCAAGTACATGAAACAGCATCACCATCAGCGTCATTAAATAATGCTGAGAAGGTTACTGGTTCACCGACTGTAGCTTGATTTGGGTTCATAACAATATCATTAACAACAGGACATTCATTAGGAGGAACGCCTTCTTCAATTTTAATAAAAATCCTATCGGTAGTTGTTCGTTGTTTGTCGTGTTGAGCTAAATCATCTCCACCATCAAGTGTTTTAACTAAAAGAACATACATGCCAGCCTCATCAAAATCAGGAGTCCATTGTAATTCTTTTTTATTATTGCCCTGATCTATGCCGGAAATGAGCATACCAACCTGCTCTTTTTTTTCATCAAAGGTATTATCATTATTACTATCCTTGATTAACTTATCCAGTGTTATGAGTAATGGAATCGCATTAAATCCAATAACAAAAGGATCTTCTGGAATATTAAGAAGTTCTGGATTATTAACACCATGATGTGCCTGAACATCAGGATCTTTTACTGTACTACCACCATATTTACCTTCAAGATTGATAACTAAGGTTTCCCCTTCTTTACCGACAAAAGGATCTTGCAACTTTCCAGTTCCTTTGTTGCTTGTTGCTAAAACATAAGGGTCATAATTATTAGGATCACAAAGATTACCTAAATCGTCATTATCAATATCTTGATCTACTCCAGCAAAAGTATCAACATTTTTATCTGTTGGATTTTTGATAAATGGACATAAATCATTACCGTCATCGATTAAATCAGAATCTTTATCTTGGCCATTGTTTGATTTATCATTTAAATTATTAAATCCATAGAAATTGTTAGGATTACTATTATCAAATGGCGGAGCTGCGAATGCGCTTGCGATGGTACTGAGAACTAATAAAAATGCCAAAAGTGTTCCAAAGAGTTGTTTTTGTTTCATGTGTTTTTACCTCGTGATTGTAATTCTTGTTTCTTCTTAACACATCTTTGTTTCTTAACACTCTCTAAACACCTCAAAATCTTACCTTGCGATCATAATTATTTTACACAACCACCTACACCAACACCAACTTCATGATTAGTCCAATTTCTTTCTGCTTGACTACCTGCCTCTGGTTTAAAGTTATGGTTATTTCCACGATAAAATGCTAATACGTATAAGCAACCTTTGTCGCCTTGTAATAATTCAAGCGTTAGTTTTGCGTCAACATCATACAACAAACCTGTTGGTTTAACTGAAACACCATCTCCGTACGATGCATCTATGTTATCTAAGCCACGCAAACCATAAAGACCGGCAACTGCCTCAAACAATACTGGATTTAATCTAAGACGCGCACCAAATTTCATTCCATCCAATGTTGAGGCTTTTGTATTATCAAAGTACCACATCTTTGGACTCCAACCAATCAATAACCCAAGATAGTCTCCTCGTCCTAGTTCACCACTAAAATTAATACCAAAATATCCTCCAAGTACTGCGTCTAAACTATAATTTGTTGCACTCTTTTCTTCGGGAAAAGAATCACCTGTATCTGAATTAATTTTTGATCCTGAGTAATCACGAAATGAGAATCGAGCATTACCTTCAAACAAAAATGGTCCAGTAAAAACGTTTCCATTCCATCCAGGAACAAATCTAAGTTTAGCACCGAGATTATGTTCAGTTCCTTCCAATGATCCAGATTCTCCACCATCTTTACCTTCTGGAGAAATATTTACATGAACTGATTTATATAAATAATATAAACCAACTTGTGTAAGAAGATATGATGTAACTAATCGTAAATCAGCACCTGCACCAAACGCCCATCCCATTCCTGCTCGAGAAGACTCCAAATTACCAGTCCTAACATCTTCATAATTTTTAAAGTCTCCACCTATTAAAGCATAAAGAGCAAGAATAGGTTCATTGCCTGAAGTATCGGGAGGCGGAAGAGGTTTTCCTCGTCCTACTTCAACAGTTAAATGTTCACTTGTATCATATTCTCGACATTTTTCTTGATCATGACATCCTGCTGGAGGTTCTGCTCTTGCTGATTGAGTATCAACTGCATACGCTGTAACTGGAGCTGCAGCTAATGTTGTTGCTTCCATTACACGAGCTATTTTTCCTGCTCCATACCAATTTCTGATTGCACTCACAATATCATCTAAAACCATTTTCGAAAACCTCGTTATTTGACATCTGTCTGGCATTGTGTAGTTACTCCAACACCACATTGATCTAAAGGAGTTGAAGTTGGATCAACTGATTGTGGTTTACATAATAGACTTGTTGTATCCAAGACGATTCTATCTTGCGCTGCATAGTCGAATGATTTATTTGAATAATTAGCATTTGGAATGGTTACTGCTGTTGCTGGAGAAGTAGTTGGCTCTCCATTTGAATTGAAATTATATTTATGGTAAAAGTGATTATTATAAAATCTTAAAGCTCCGCCTTTTAATGCTGCAATTAATTTACCTTTGATTCCTGCACGGACATTACTGTCATTAATTTTATCTATATTTACTTTTGATGCAAAATCTTTTCCATTTGCAGTGTATCTATCTCCCTGAACAGAATAACCTACTTTTACATTAACGCCATTTACATCTCTGGTTTCACTCTTTTCTCTCAAATTATCATACAATCTTACTTCATCTACCCTCTTACTAATTGCGTTATCAATAGCATCAGTATACTCCATCATAAATTTTGCTGCTAGTTGTGAATATAAGTTATCTGCAGAATCTGCAGTTAAAGCTTCAATTCCTTTGATTGTTTTACCTCGTAACACTGCATTAAAGATATCATCAATTATATTTTGACGACTAGGACGTGGATATTCTTTCCAAATAGTATAAGGACATCCTTCCGGAGGTGCTTTTGGTTTTTCTGGCTCTTTAGGTTTACCTGGCGGACCTTGAACATAACAAATAATTGTTGCTGGATCTTCCTCTACTGTAGCTTTTGAAAATTCTGGATCTTTATCTGAATGAGTTACAACACGAATATGAATATTTCTTTTATCATCTGTTAATGCAGCTTTAGCGTCATCATAATTACTTTCACCTTGTGTCATAACTCTCTCCGTTAAACCTGGAACTATGCTGCTTGCAGGACCTGGTACAGGACTTGGAACATCTCTAGTTGATTGTGGGGAATCTTTTGCTCTGTTACAAGATTCTGGTAAAGTAACATTTTCGACGTAAAGTTTGCCATCTGATCCTCTGTAATAAGTTATAGTACCCCCTACACTTTTAATTGCAGTGTCGAGTGTTTTTAAAGCTGGAGCCAATGGATTGTTTTCTAAATTTAAATTAGAAGAACCAGGAGAATCCTCATCTAACCATTGACCTACTTTGTTACATCCAGGAGCAACCGCTAGCGTCGATGCTGCAAACAATGATGTAACAAGACCAGTTAATGACCTACCCATATGTTGTTCACCTATTGGATACCATTATTATATGTAGTATAGTTATTACAACTATAAAGTGACAGTATTATAAAGGGTAAAATCATAGGGGATATTTAAAGCTTTTGATTTTGTTGCCACTTTATAATGAGTATATATTATAATGGTGAGTGAGAGGTGGTATTTAAAGTGATTGATGGCAAAAACGGCTCTGTCCCGAATCTCGGCTTACGTCTCGGTTTTGGTGCCGTGATTATCCCACTTGTTGATAAGAAGGAAAAAATTCCCATTGGAATTCCCTTTTTTCTCGATTATTTATTCTTAAGATAATCACAAGCATGGCACCAAAAACTTCATTCGGGACAGAGCCGCAAAAACAAAAAACATATATATTACATTGTATTACAATGAATACATGGGTGAAGTCTTAACAACAAGGTTATCAGAGAGTTTTGTGAATGACCTGCAAGAGATTGCAAAAGCAGAACATTTAGAGAAATCTGAAGTAGTGAGAAGATTATTAGCAGAAGCTATAAAACAATGGAGATTGAAAAAAGCTTTAGAACAATACCAAACAGGGATATTCTCATTAGAACAAGCTTCTGTGTTTGCTGGCATTTCACCGTGGGAATTCTTTGATGTATTAAAGCAGTATAAAATCTCAATTAATTACGATGTAGATGAATTGGAAAAAGATCTTAAGTTGATTGCATGGAAGAAGCAGTAAGCAACACAACGGCGTTAATACTTCTTAGTAAAATTAATAAGCTCGATTTACTCAAAAAGAAATACCAAACAGTGTTTATTCCTTCAATAGTTCTCGAGGAGCTTACTTCGTCACAAAAATACATCATCAATACACAATATATCACCCGAGAAATAAATACGTTCCTTATAGTCTCAAACCCTCAAGAAATACTCACCTCAAACCTCGGCGCAGGAGAAAATACTGCATTAAGTTTAGCTCTTGAGAAAAAAATGTGCTTTCTCACTGATGATAAAAAAGCGAGAACCTATGCGAGGTTACATAACATCCCTGTTTTAGGCACGTTAGGAATTATTTTTTGGAATGTACAACAAAAATATATAACAAAAAAACAAGGTAAAGAATATATCGAGCAATTAGTGCAACAAGGATATTATTTATCTCCTGAACTTTATTTGAAAATAATACAGGAACTTTCATAAAAAACCATATTAATTAAATAATACTTCTTAATAACCATAGTTACTATGCACACTGTGGCTATTATCGGAGCTGGACCTTGCGGGAATTATCTTGGGTATTTACTTGCAAAAAATGGCCATGCAGTCACCATTTATGAAGAAAACATCGATATTGGCAAGCCGATACAATGCACTGGCATACTAACTTCATCTATTAAAAACCATCTTACGTTGAGTGATGAATTTGTTGTCAATCAAATGAATTATGTTGAAGTGTTTTCTCAACATAATTATTTCAAAGCAAAATGTGATGATATTATCGTTGATCGAACTTTGTTCGATCAACATATTGGCAATCTTGCAAAACAACAAGGCGCTGTTATTAAAACAGGCCATAAATTTCTTAGTGTTAACAACGGAAAACTTGAGTTTAAAGTTCATGGAAAGATTATTACTGAAACTGGATTCACCCATCTGATTGGAGCTGATGGACCTAATAGTCCTGTGTCAAAATTAATTGGCAATAAACAACCGCAATTTTATTTAGGAAAACAAGGGCTTGCCCGAGGGCGCTTTCAGAAAGATCTTTTTCAAGTTTTTTTAGGCAATGATATTGCGCCTAAATTTTTTGGTTGGAGTGTCCCTGAAAATGAGGAGTTTTCCAGGATAGGAATTGCCACTTTAGAAAACCCAGGAAAATATTTTGATATGCTTTTACAACGAATGAAGGTTGATAAAAAAGATATTGTTGAATTCCAGGGAGGATTAATACCCATCTATGATCCAAACGTGAAATTAACTTGTTTTGATGCTGTTCATAAGCTTCATCTTGCTGTTGTCGGAGATGCTGCGCTCCAGGTTAAAGCAACAACTGGCGGAGGCATTATCCCTGGCATGGAAGCTGCTGCTGGTTTAGCGCGAGCATTACATAATAATACTTGCTATGAAAACGAGATTAAAAATGTAACAAGAGAATTGAAACTGCATTTACTCATTAGAAAGATGCTGGATAAATTTGATAATAAAGATTATGATACTCTAGTAAAATTATTGAATCAAGAGCGATTAAAACAAGATCTGCTCACTATAACTCGAGACAATGCAAAGAAATTAGCAATAAAACTTCTCTTAAAAGAACCTCGACTAGCGTTGTTTGCAAGGAAATTACTTTTTTAGAAGTACGTAATAAGTCTTCTTAGGTTTTGGCAACTTTTATAAAGGAAACTATATGCCAATTGCTGAAAGAAGGTGTTATCATTATGAGCAATCATTTACCATCAGATAAGCATGCTCCACAACCTATTTCAGAGCCACATCACCAAGAACAAAAAGAGCAAAAACTTGCAAGCCAGCAGGTTTGGCAATGGATTAAAAAACATTATTTTATTCTTCTCTTGCTCATCCCTATAGTGATGAGCATTTATCTTAGGACTATGCCTGCTTATTTACCTCTCACTGATATACGGGCTGAAGAAAATGTGCTTTTGGGACTTAAAGGACAAGTTTCAAATGCTGTTGAGGCGCAATATCCTAACTTGCCCCAACAAAATAAAGATGAATTGATCAAAAAACAACATGATGAATACCTTAAAGAGCATAAGGAGGAGATTTATCAAGTTATTGATCAGCAATCAAAGAGCTATAAAGATTTCTATCAAGATGCTACAGGACATACCTATCTTTTTGAACTTGATCCTTGGCATTGGTATAGGCTAGCAAAAAACTACCTTGACCATGGTTATGAAGGAGATTTAGAATACAACGGAAGATATTATGATACTTATATTTATGCGGGTCTGCCTTTAGATAAAAGGAGCAGCTCGCCTAAGAAAATAGGAACATTTCATGTTTTGATGATTATTGTTTTCTATAAAATCGCTTCATTCTTTAATCCTTCTGTTGCATTAACAACTGTTGCCTTTTATGTCCCTATGATTTTTGGCGCATTGTTTATTATACCTGCATTTTTTATCGGAAGAAAATTTGCCGGCAATATTGGCGGATTTTTTGCCGCACTCCTGCTTTCGATCCACAAAGCTCTTATTTTAAGAACCTCTGCCGGATTTTCAGATACTGATGGTTATAGTATATTTTTCCCCCTCATGATCATTTGGCTGTTCATAGAAGCGTGGGATGCTGAAAAAAAATTAGCAAAAATACTTCTTAGCGCAGGAGCCGGGCTTCTTGTCGGAGTATACAGCTATGCATGGTCTGGCTGGTGGAATATTTTCTATTTTATTATTGCTGCTGTCTTAATAACCTTGCTGTATATTCTTGTCTGCCATTTCAGCCAATGCTTTGCATTGGCTGAGACTATTAAGAAAAGTTACAATCTTATCAAAATGCAGCTATTAGTGCTTTTTGTATTTATTGCAGGTGGAATATTTAGTGTAAGCATGTCTATGGGTTTTTCAAAAATAGCCGCTACCTTCTTAAATCTCGTTTTAGCACCACTTAATTTTGTTCGTTTTAAAGCTGTAGCAACCTCTACCTTATGGCCTAATGTCTTTACCACCGTCGCAGAACAAAACAGTTCTTCTATTTCAGAAGCTATTTCATTAACCGGCGGACCTATTTTATTCTTTCTTGCAATTACGGGTGTTTTATTATATCTTGCTTTAAGTCATAAGAGTTATAAAGATTACTCACCGATGATTGTATTGAGTTATCTATGGATGTTTTTGCTCTTTTGGTTAAACAAATATTTCACCAGCAAAGTTTTGTTTTATATCTTATTTCTCTCAGTGCCTCTTATTTGTATTTCTTTACTTTATAAAACATATAAAACATTTTTGCATGAAAATCCATTCACCATCATACTTTTGTTGTGGTTGAATCTGACGATAATCAATGGCGCTTATTTTGATAATGTTATTTATTATATTATTTTGTTAACTATTCCTTTTATCCTGCAGATGGCATTTGGAGCATGGCATAATCAACAAGCCAGCAGCCATATTATTTATACAAGCCTTTTAATTATGTGGTTGTTTGCTACATTTTATGCTTCTATCAAAGGCGTGCGCTTTACCTTATTACTTGTTGTGCCGTTAGTGCTTTGTTTTGGCATTGCGCTTTATACTCTTTATAACCTCCTCGTGCCTGTATTGAAAAATATGCTTTTCATTCCAAATATTATTAGCAAAATAGCGCTGATTATTTTATTCCTGCTCCTTTTGATACAACCATTTAAAGAAGGTTATACTATGTCCATAAATATGATCCCCAGCATTAATGATCAGTGGTATAATCTGTTAGTAGATCTCAGAGAAAAATCTGCTCCTGATGCAATCATTAATTCATGGTGGGATATGGGACATTGGTTTAAAGCGATTGGCAACAGGGCAACGACACTTGACGGCGGCAATCAGAATTCTCCGCAAGCGCATTGGTTAGGAAAATTATTGCTCACTGATAATGAATATGAAAGCATGGGAATACTACGTATGTTAGATTGCGGAGCAAATACTGCGTTTAATGAATCACAGAGTATGTTTAATTTAGATCAAGTAAAAACCAAGAATGTCATTGACCATATTATTTTATTGTCAAAAAGCGAGGCAAAAAACTATCTGCTTCAGCAAGGCTTATCTCAAGAACAATCTGAACATATTCTCCAATATACTCATTGCCAACCACCAGAAGATTATCTCGTTGTAAGCTGGGATATGATTGGAAAAGCAGGAGTATGGGCGCATTTTGGCAGCTGGAATTTTTCACGCGCTCAAGTAATTTATTTAGCGAATAAGAATATGAAAGAAGAAGCTATAACCTTTATGCAGGAAGATATGAAGCTTACGAAAGAACAAGCTGAGGAAACCTATGCGCAAATAAAACCGTATGGTTCAGGAGATAAAGCCAATACCTGGATTGCTCCTTGGCCAAGTTATAGATCTGATAAAGTCCCTTGCATCAAAAGAGAAAAAGATATTATTTGTGAAAACGGGTTACTTGTTAACTTCACTGAAAACCAATTTTACGCACCTACTCCTGATGGCGGTAAATTATTTCCTCTCGTAGGTTCATTCATAGATGCTACGGGTAAGTATACTGTTCAAAATATGGAAGACTCAAATAAAACACTCTTACGAACTACTGACGGTCAGCCGTTTGGCGCATCGCTATTTATTGATGAAAATGGCAAGTATTATACCGTGCTTATGGATCCCGTTTTGGCAAAAAGCATGTTTAATAGAATGTTTTATTTCAGCAATCAGGATCTTGCCTGCTTTGATCTATTTCAATTTTCTGGAATTACTTCACAACAAAAGATTGCAATATGGAAGGTTGATTGGGATTGCAGTCAAAAAAATACCAGTAATTGAGATGATATAGGATGATCAGGAAGAAAAACCAGTCTTTATTGCCGTCATCTGTATGGGTTGTCATTCCTGCATATAATGAGGCTGAGAGAATAAAGCATGTGCTTGAGAAAACAAAGCTGTTTACTCAACATATCATTGTTGTAAATGATGGCTCAAAAGATGCTACCAGCAGTGTTGCTCGGGAAGCAGGAGTGCTTGTTCTTGACCAGATGATTAATTTAGGCAAAGGAGCTGCCTTACGGACAGGATGCGACTATGCGTTACAAAAAAATGCAAAGGTTTTGGTAGTTATGGATGCTGATGGACAGCACCAACCTGAAGATATTCCACGCCTTATAAAAATTCTTGAAGAGAAAAAACAGGATATTGTTTTCAGCTATAGAAAACTTAATAAAACCATGCCCTTAATCTTGAAATTTGGCAATAATGTTATGAGTCTGCTCATTAACTGGCTGTATAATGTCAATCTTAAAGACAGCCAATCAGGATTTAGATGTTTTACTGCAGAAGCTTATAAAAAAATCAGATGGCATGCATCTGATTATAGTATGGAATCTGAAATGATTGCAAGGGTTGGCAAAAACAACCTCAGCTATGCTGAGATTCCGATTCAAACAATATATTTAGATAAATATAAAGGCACTACCATCATCGATGGCATCAAAGTAGTGCTTTATATTTTGTGGTGGAGATTATCAAGATGATTTTAGGAGTTCAAATTATTGGGATTTTATTTGGTTTGTTTATGACTTATTTAACCCTTCTTTATTATCGCAAAGGCGACTATAAGTTTGGTGATTTTGCAGTGTGGTTAGTTGTCTGGATTAGTTTTATTTTAGTGATGCTTTTTCCCCAAGGACTCTATGGCATTATGGGACAATTAAAGATTAAAAGAACTGTTGACTTTATCATTATGTGCGGATTTTTATTTTTCTCTGTTGTTATTTTTTATTTATATGCTTTAGTAAGAAAAAACCAGCGGAAAATAGAACACCTTGTTCGAAAGCAAGCATTTGATAAAGCAAATGAAGAATATAAATAATTTATTGTATCTTAAATATAAATGGCAAGCCGTCCTTGCCTTGATATTCTAGAATGATTTGATCAGGGATTGACATCAATTCATTCAATACTTTTTGCGTTTCATTTAAACCATGCACATAGATGCAACTATATCCCAGTACAAGATAATCAAAGTTATTCTCTACAAGAAGATTACGGAGATCACCTGCCTGCAAATCTTTAAAATAAGAATCTTTGCTGAGTATTGTTCTTTTCCAAGCAGCAATTGAGGCATTGTTCCAGGTAAACTGTTTGTCATAAGTTAATGGCTTCATCGCTGAATCACACAAGGGAAAAACATTTTTATGACTGCCAATATTGTCTTTCATCCAATTATAACCATTAATTTGTTCGAAAGAAGAGAACTGAGCGTTAAATGGCCACATAGAAGTGTTAATTGAATAGCGCTGCAACCCTGAAGTATGCCAAATTCCAAAAACTAAGAGGATAATGATGATCACTTGAAAAGGTTTTATTTTATTGAGAACAACAGCAAAAAAACCTTGCTTTAGATAATGATGAAGATCATGCTCCAAACATCTTATTATTTCTAAAATAAACACTATTGCTTCAGCACCAAGGAGAGCCACAGGAATTGAAAAAAGCATCCAAAATCTGAACGTGAATAATGCAACTGGAAATACTGTTCCACCGTATAAACCCATCACGGTAAAAATAAACCACAGTACTGTAACTAGTTTCCAGTATTGTTCTTTTTGTATGAGACTCCTCCATTTGACGATAAAAACAATTAATGCTATAACCACAAGTATAAAAACAACAATTCCAATACCAACAGAGTTGTTAATCAAACCTGCTTTTTCTGCTATAAAAAAATCATTGAAAGTATATTTTCTTGTCGCGCCACCTAACGCGCCAATAACACCTTTGTCAACAAATTTTGAACTTACTTCTGCTCCACAAGAACCCTGCGTCAAACCCAAACACATAAATTTACTCTTGTATTTTAAGAGCATTGGCCCCCACCATACAAGAAATGATACCAAAAAACCACCAAATGAGCTTAGAAGAATATATTTATGCCATGATCGTTCTAACAAAGCCCTTGCCAGCCAGTATAAACCGATCATAACTATAATTTTTATAGGCTGATCTGGCTGCACAAGAAAAATACCTACGACTAATAATAAGGAGACATACCACCACTGATGATTGGTCCGAGTTTTTTCAAAGCTATACAACAGAGGAAATATATTGATGATAATAAGAACGTGCGCCCAAATAAAATGAGTAAGATATGAAGGCAACATTGCTAAAATAAATGTTGACCATAAAGCTTTTTCATCACTTCTGGTGAATTCCCTGACAAAAAAGAATAATGAAATAAACCCAAGCGCAATCAATAATGCATTAAAAAATTTTAATGTCCAAATCATGTTGCTGCTTATTTGATGAAGCAGTGACATCAGCACATCATACGCAACTGGATACGCATCTAAATATTGAAAAGCATTTTCTCCGGTAACTGGTTCAAGGGCAGTTCTGTACTCAGAGATATAACTTACCCCCATTGCATGAATCCATGGATCATCATCTTCGAGCCATGGATAAGAAAATGCACCTTTATGATTTGTGTAGAACGAAAATCCTGCAATGAGAATAACCAGAAAAACATAGAGATGATATTTTGTCAATTTTTTATATCTTTCTTTGAGATTGAATTGAGGCGATATATTCGTGTTTTGCTTCAAATGTTGAAAGAAACTATACACCGGCACTATAAGCCCTACACCAAGAAAAATCCACCAGCTCAAGGGAATTCTCAGCATAGTAAATATTGTTGCAATGATGGGAAATACACCCAGACCAATGCCTAAATTCATCAAAATATCTTCAAGTGATAACGAAGAACGCTTCAAAAAGAAAGTAACTGAATATCCAAAACAATAGATCATGATAAAAAAGACTAATATTGCATCAATACTCATCATAGAATTATGAGATTTTCAATGATTTATATAGTTTATTACGATCTTTGGCGATACCCAAGATCGTAATAAACTATATAAATCAACCATAAATCTAGCTTATTATGGTTAGAATAGGGGTTATAGGTTCTGGAAAATGGGGAGAAAATCATCTCAGAGTATATGCTGAACTTAAAGAGCTGGACTGCCAGCTTGTTGGATTAGCAGATATTGATGCTTCAAAAAAAACTCTCGCAGAAAGTTATGGAATTTTGTTTATGCAGAATTATAAAGAATTATTACCGTTAGTTGATGCTGTTTCTGTTGTTGTACCAACGACACTTCATTACCCTATTGTTAAAGAATGCCTTGCAGCTGGAAAGCATGTTCTTGTAGAAAAACCTATTACCCTCGATGCAGACCAAGCACGTGAACTTGTTAGCCTAGCAAAAGAAAAAAATTTGATCTTATCAGTTGGGTATTTATTCAGATTTAATCCTTCAGTAATAGCATTAAAAGAATTGATTGCGAAAGGAGAGCTAGGAAAACTCCACTATATCCACAGCAGATATATTCATTCAAGCAAACCACCACGCTCAGACTCTGGAGTTATTTTTAATTTAGGCATTCACATGATTGATATTCTTAATTTTGTTCTTGGACAATTCCCGAAAAAAGTGTATTGCAAAAGAGTAAACATTATAGACCAAAAACACGAAGATTCAGCAGTGATTATTTTCGACTATGGCTCTTTTTTTGCTGAAATTGAAGTAAGCTGCTGCCATCCTTTGAAAAAAAGAGACCTATGGGTTATTGGAAGCAAAAAGAAACTCTATGCTGATTTTCTTGAACAAACATTGAAAATATTCCCTATCAGCATAGAACAGGGCTGTGTTGTTAAAAGTGCTGAAGAAAATTTAGAGATGCATAAAAATGAACCTTTGAAAGAAGAATTAAAATATTTTGTTGAAGTGATTAAAAAACATAAAAATAATAATGGAGAGTATCAACAGATTGTTAATATTGGCGAAGAAGAATATTATACCACAAAAATTTGCCAATTAGCATTACAATCAGCACATTTTAAAAGAGATTTAGATGTTGAATAAGGAGAAAAAGAGGCGAGGACATGAAAATCCCTTTTGTTGATTTGAAAGCATCATATATCAGCCAGAAAGAAGCAATAGATGCTGCGCTTGCCCAGGTAATAGAACAAACTGATTTTGTCAATGGCAAAGATGTTTCTTTGTTTGAACAAGAATTTGCTGATTATTGTGAAAGCAAATATTGTGTAAGTACTAACTCTGGAACAAGCGCTCTTTTTTTAGCATTAAAAGTTCTTGACATTAAAGAAGGCGATGAGGTTATTACAACACCGCATACGTTTATCGCAACAGGGGAAGTGATTATCCATAGCGGAGCAAGCATTAAGCTCGTTGATATTGACCAAAAAACCTACAACATAGATTCATCAAAACTTGAAGCAGCTATAACAAAAAAAACAAAAGCAATTATTGCCGTACATTTGTATGGTTATCCTTGTGCTGTGGATAAGATCATTGAGATTGCTCGAAAACATAATTTATTTGTTATTGAAGACTGCGCTCAGGCTCATGGATGCATGTATCATGATAAGAAGGTACCTCAAGGAGATATAGGCTGCTTTTCTTTTTATCCTGCAAAAAATCTTGGTTGTTTTGGCGATGGAGGAGCTATTGTATTTAATAATAGCAACATTAAAAATATGCTTATTGCTCTTCGCAACCATGGGAGATTGCCAGGACAAAAATACGAACATAATTATTTAGGGTATAACGAACGAATGGATAGTTTGCAAGCAGCTGTGCTTCGAGTTAAATTAAAAGCATTGGAGTTTGTCAACGAGAAAAGAAGAACTCTTGCCCAACGTTATACTGCAGCGTTTAAAGATATTTCTAGCCAGGGAAAGATAATATTACCTTATGAAGAAGCTCATGCGAAACCTGTATATTACGTCTATACTGTTCGTGTAAAACAGAGATCAGCAGTTATGTCTGAGCTTGAAAAAAGAGGAATTCCTACACAGATATATTTTCCCATTCCTCTCCACCTCCAGCCTGCATTTTCTTGTTTAGGATTAAAAAAAGGAAGTTATCCTATAAGCGAAAAAATCGCTGATGAAATTCTCTCACTGCCAATTTATCCAGAATTATCATCTGCTCAACAAGAGTATATTATTTCGAATGTTAAGGAAGTTTTAGAAGCTCAGCTATAATCCATCATGATACCGCAACAAAAAGAAAAAAAGAAAAAGATTTTGATGCTTCTCTTGAAAGACTTTGCTCCTGATCCAAGAGTTCTTAAAGAAGCTAATTACCTTGCAAGAAAAGGCTATGATATTGAAATTATAGCGTGGAAGTATAGAGGAGATTATCCCCAAGAGGAGTATAAACATTTTAAGGTAGTTCATCTTGGTCCTGCCTTGATACAAAACTTTGAAAAAAGAAATATTTTTCTAAAAATAATCTCGGTGTTGTATAGCATTATTGGATTTATGGCTCATGCTTTTTTTTATGCATTAAAAAAGCCATGTGATATCATTCATGCTCATGATTTAACAGCACTCCCCTTAGGAGTTATATTGAAATGGTTCAAACGAAAAACGTTAATTTATGATTCGCATGAAGATTACCCTAATCTTTTGAGAGACATGTCTATTTTATTATGGCTACCTGGCTTGTTTCTTGAGAAAATATGCAGCTACTTTGTTAATGGTATTATTACCATCAACAAAGAATTTGCTCAGAAATTGGAACGATTTGGCAAGCCAGTTGTTGTAGCAGCTAATTATATTGATCTCACCTGGTTCGATACTTATAAGAATCATAAGAAAATATCTTTTCTGAAGAAAAAGTATGGTATTAAACAAGACACCATTGTTGCGATGTATTGTGGGATCATTAAAGAAATACGCGGTGTGAAAGAGATTGTTATTGCCTCGAAGCTTCTCCCTGCTGCGCTTCGAGACAACGTTGTTTTTTTCATTGTAGGTGATGGCCCCTATTATCAACGATTAGTTGCTTTTGCTCAAGACCAAAATGCGAAAAATGTTCATATTATTGGCAAGATTCCTTATGATGAAGTTCCTACTTATTCAGCTTTAGCAGACATAGGTCTTCATGTTCAATATCTTACTCGAAACAATGAATTTTGCAGCCCAAATAAGCTGTTTGAGTATATGGCTGGAGCATGCGCTTTAATCATCAGTAACCTTCCTGGAATGCGCAGTGTTGTTGAACATAATCAATTAGGATGTACTGTTACTCCTGGCTCAGCTCAAGAAATAGCTGACGCTATCACTGTTTTAGCAACTGATAGAAAAAAACTTACAGCTATTGGAGAAAAATCACGATTATTAGTAGAGAAAACATATAATTGGGATTCACAAATGAAAAATGTTGAATTGCTCTATAAAAAGCTCGATGCTTAAACTTATGAAACAACAACTACAGTACCCAGGAAAAAGCAGATTTGCTGTTTGTCTAACCCATGATATTGATCGAACTAAAAAAACTTACCAATGCCCCTATTATTTTTTAAAAGAGTTATATAACTTTAATTTCAAGAATGCATGGTATCATCTAAGTTCTTATTTCCATAATCCTTATTGGACTTTTGATACCATTATGGAACTTGAAAAGTTCCATAATATTAAATCAACGTTTTTCTTCCTTCAAGAACAACGAAAATTCCCTTTGTCGTTAAGAGATATAATGTTGTTTGTAGGAAGATATAATATTCAACAAAAAAAAATAACCGAGCTTATTCAAAAACTTGATGCTGAGGGATGGGAAATTGGCGTTCATGGATCTTACCATTCTTATGATCAAATTAAGTTGCTTACCGCTCAAAAACAACTCTTAGAACGCATTGTTGGACATAAGATTAAAGGGATTCGACAACATTATTTGAACTTTGATTTTGAAAAAACATGGGAATTGCAGAAAAAAGCAGGTTTTCAGTATGACAGCAGTTTTGGTTTAACAAGAGGAATTGGTTTTAAAGAGCTTCAGCATAAAACTCCGTTTAAACCATTTTCCAAAGAAGGCGATAGATTTATGGTTTTCCCGATTGCATTAATGGATTCTGCTCTTCCTCAACACCTTATTGCCACCGAAGAACTTTGGAAGAAAATTATTGCACTTTATGACCTCGCTGAACAGGAAAGTTTACCTTTGGTCATTATTTGGCATAATACTGCGTTTAGTAAAAAGGATTATCCGGGATATTTTGAGTTATATGAGAAACTACTTCTTGAAGGTAAGAAAAGAAATACGTGGTTTTGCACTTTAGGAGAGCTTTATGATTTTTTAAATGCCAAGAAAACAAGCCCACCAAAACGTTTTTCTAAGCATGCTACATTTAAATCTATACCAAAAAGATAAAAGATAATTCGATGGAGATATAATATGAATTTTGGCTTTCCATAAAAGAAATCAAAGCGGTAATGAACATATTGTTGTATCGGCATAAGAGTATGTATTTTTTTTTCTAATTGCGTATCAAACCAGCCATAGAGTTTTCGATTGCTTTCTGTTTTCTCGCGCTGAACATTAAAATAATTGCTTGAAGGAAAGATTATACAACAAACACCCCCTTTTCTGGTCAGATCAAGATGCTTTTTTAAGATCAACTGCACATCTTCCTCTTTAAAATGCTGAATGGTAGCGCCGCTTACCACGATATCGTATTTTTTATGTGTGGGAAATTCAAAAATACTTTTTTGCAAAAAAGAAACTTTAGTTTCTTTTTCTTTTTCGGTAAATAAAGTCTTAGCAATTTCTAATGCCTCTTTTGAGGTGTCAAGCAAGGTTACTGATCGCACATCTGCTTTTAATAACATCCATGATAATCTTCCAGAACCTGAACCGATTTCAAAACAGTCTTTATTATTTAGTAGAGTATGTTTTTTAATTTCTTTTACCATTCTTTGACTCATATAATTTGCTTTTTTTATAGAATACTGCATCTGTTTTCTTGTCTTTTTCCAAAGATAATCCCAGTCGTGATTATGCCTAGATTTTTTTATAAATTCTGCTTTAGTATCATACTGATTATTTTCAGATTCAAGTTGATTATTTTTTACCATGGTTTTTGAGAAAATCAATAATAATGTTAACAATCTTTCTTGCCGCAGTTCCATCACCGAAAATTTCTGGCTGTGGCAATGATGTTGGGTCAAAATGTTTGATAGCATCAATGATGTTCTTTTTATTTGGACCAGTAATTTTATTCCAGCCTGCAGTAACAATTTCAGGCCACCACTCACCGTCTTCACTAATAACTGTGATCACGGGCTTGCCTAACATATATGCTTCTCTCCTAACACCGCCGGAATCTGTCAGTACTTTTCTTGAGCCAGCTAAATATTTTACAAATTCAACATAGCCTAACGGAGGTTTTAGTTCTATGTTTGGCGTTTGTTTCAATTTTTCAAAGAGACCAAAGCGCTCTAATTGTTTCTTTGTTCTTGGGTGAAGAGGGAAGATAATCTTTTCTTTGGAATCTATAAACCCCTCTATGATTTCCTGAATATTTTCTCGAACATCAGTATTTTCACATCTATGGACTGTAGCAAGAAGATACGTACTTTTAGCAGAAGGTATACATTCAATATGGTGTTTTTTCATAATATACAAGAGATTATCTTTGAGAATATCACCAGTAAAAAAAATATTTTCACGAGCATAGTTTTCCTTCAGCAGGTTATTGTATGCCTCTTTTGTTGGAGCAAATAATAAGGTTGAAATTCTATCAGTAACCACCCTATTAATTTCTTCAGGCATGTATTGCATTTTATTTCGCGGCCCAGCCTCAATATGAGCAATAGGGATTCGCAATTTTGCTGCTGCTAATGCTGTAGCCATAGTTGAGTTAACATCACCATACACTACGACTAGGTCTGGCTTTTCTTTGAGGAGAATTTCTTCTATTTTCTCCATCATAAGTCCTGTTTGTTTTGCATGACTTAAAGACCCAACTTCTAAATTATAATCTGGTTCAGGTAAATCACAATCTTGAAAAAATACTTTACTCATTTCAATATCGTAATGCTGACCCGTGTGAATGATAATTTCCGTTATTCCTGCATCTATAAGATACTTGTGTATCAGCATTTCTTTATTGAAATTTGGCCTTGTTCCTACAACAGTAACAACTTTGAACATCTCATTCCCTTTTAAAAGATTTTAATTTATTTTAATTTATTTTAATTCGATTCTTAGTTGTTAGTGCTAAACTACCCTATATATAGTTTACTGATTGAAAATGGGCTTCATCCAAAAAATGGCTGTCGCCAGGTTAGCGCCTTCGAAACTTTGCATATTTCAATCGCATAAACGGTCACGCTCCGAAGGAGCCGTCCCTCTGACCTCTTTAAACCGTTACTGTGAAGAGTTTCGACCTGAGGGCGCTAACCTTATTTTTCGACGAAGCCTTGAAAACGATAAAACATTAAAAGCACATTCAATTTATAACCTCTATGGAAAACAAGTGGATGAAACCGTTGGATTCTCTGTTGAGAAAAGCGTATTTTCTTATTTTTGGGGAAGAACCATCATCAACAGCCCTGATCTTAGGTAAAAGCATGAGCTTTGTATTTATAGGATTTGGTCTTTCTCGACTCTTTGCATTTCTTTTCCAGTTGGTAACTGCGCGGTTTTTAGGAGCAAGCTTATTTGGCGATTTAACGCTTGTGCAAACTATTGCTTCATTCTTGTTTGTGCCATTCTTATGGGGAGTTAATGTCAGTCTGACAAAATATGCTTCAGAAACAACTAATCATAAAGAACTTTCTAGAATTGTTAGTAATTCTACTATTATTGTTGGATTGTTTACTGTTTTATTTTCAGCGCTGTTCTATATTCTTTCTCAAGAGATTTCAACTGTCCTTAACATTGATAAATCATTGTTTATATTTGCAATCCTCCTTGCTCTTGGAAACACCTTATTTACCTTTGCACGGCATGTAGCGCAGGGATTAAAAAGATATTATCTCCTCACTAACATTGTACTTTTAAGATCTCTTATTGCTTTTGCAGTTATTATGGTAGTCTTTTTTTATTTTGAGAATTATTCGCTACTTCCGTCAATAATTGCGTTATTTTCTGGATACATTTTTTCCTTTGCCCTCCTTATTCCTGATTTTTTTCGTTTATGGAAATGGTCATGGAATTATCCTCTTATGCAAAAATTGTTTACTTACGGAAGTTATAATGGACTAAGTGTTATTTCTATTGTGATTTTAACTTATATTGATAATGTCTTTGTCCATTATTTCCTTGGAAGCAAAGCATTAGGATTATATCAAGTTTATTATCTTGGAACCATGATCTTTGTCGAGCTATTTGTCAGTGTTTTTACTACGATCCTTTTTCCTGAAACAACTACAAGGGATAAAAAGAATATCTGGGAGAGAATTAATAAGTTGTTCAGAATCCTTCCTGGACTGTATCTTCTTATCGGAATAGTAAGCAGTTTATTGGTTTTATTGTTTGGAAAAGAATATCCTTACAATATATGGTATATTCTTCTCTTTACCCTATCGGCAACCATTAGCCTTGTTTATTATTTATATGCCTCTTTTTTTAATGCTACCAGCTTACCTGGCTCTCGTTATGCTACGATTGCCATTGTTATCGCAGCTGTTATTAATATTGCTCTTAATTGGCTCCTTATTCCCTTATTTGAACTCTATGGAGCTATAGTTGCAACTATTATTGCATTTTTGTTTATGGTAGGATATTTGTCTATAAAAAGTAGTAAAATTATTCCTTCCACTCATAAAAATATATAAAACATACCTTATTTTGCTAGAGAATGGATGAAAGAATTAGGTTAAAAAGAATAGGGAGTTATGCTTCCGGCAACGTGCTTGATATTGGTTGCGCTGCAAACCCTAATCCTTATCTTAAAAACGTCATTGGCATGGATTTAAATGATAAGGTTAAACTACCGAGCAATTATATTAAATTAGTATCACACAATGTTCATGAAAAATTTCCTTTCAAAGATAATACTTTTGACACTGTTGTTGCAGGAGAAATCCTTGAACATCTTGAAAATCCTTTTGCCTTTTTACGAGAATGCAAACGCGTTGTGAAAAAAGGAGGGCGTGTTATTATTACCACACCTAATTCCTGCTATCTTCCTATTTTTTTCTGTGATCTGTTCATGATCAAACGATTTTACTTTCAACGTGAATATGGATTGTACAGCGGAGAAGTTCATCTCCACCATTTTACTCCCCGGATGCTTGACCGGATGTTTCATTATTGCGGATTGAAAATTATCAGACGAGAAGGCATTCCTTATCTTCCCCTGCCAATTCCGCGAAATTTGCGGTATCAACTGTTATATATTGGAACAAAGCAAATAAGCGGTAATAAACCATAATTTATTACTCGCCTATTTGCTTTGTTCCATATCAAAAAACATTGCGAAAAGAATTGATTGAAAACCTGTTATCACTAATAATGCACATAAAATTGCCCAATTAATAGAAATACCCAAATTGAAGGTTAAACGATACATTATCCAAAACCCTAATAATAATCCTAACGGAAAAAGCATTAAACCCATAATATAAAAGAATACCAGGGGATGGAAATCTCGCAAAACATATTTGTTTCCTAAACGCCAAAAAAAACCTCTCATCAGCATAGGCATTACTTTCAGCATATATTTCACTACCTTAATTTGCGACTGTCGTTCACCTTTTAAATAAATAGCCCGTCGAGGAACATCTTTTACCTTTAATCCATAAGCATTTAATCTAATAAGAAATTCTGCCGGATACCCATATCCTTTCCAAGCATTTTTCCAATCAACAACTTCTAAGGCTTTTTTATTAATTGCTGTGTACCCATCCATGGTGTCAAACACTTTGTAATACCCCGAAGCAATTTTAGTCATTAATGATAACATTGAATTTCCAAATAATCTATGACTTGGCATAACGTCAGGAATCCCTTTTGCGTACAAAAACCTATTTCCCTTTGTATAATCTGCTTCATCATTAATCAGAGGATCTAAAAAATTCGGCAAATCCCCTAAATCCATTTGATAATCTCCGCCAATAACTACTGCAATATCATAACCTTCTTTAAGAGCATAATTATATCCTGTAATAATACCTGCACCAACACCTTTATTTTTCTTATGCTGAATCAGAGAAATTCTTTTATCTTTCTTCATCACTTCTTTAACAACATCTCCCATCCCATCAGTAGAAGCATCATCAATAACATAGATTCTATCAATAGTATCTGGAACATGAGTTAGGGTTGGTTTTATTAATCTTTTTTCGTTATAAGCAGGAATTACTAAACAAACTTTTTTATTTTGGTACATGTTTTAAAGAAACAGACGTGATTTTATAAAGGTATTCATATAATGCCTGAGCTGCAATTTCATGACCTTTTTCTGTCCAATGATAATCATAGGTAAAGAAAACACCATGCTCAGTGGTATTTTTGAAATAATCCATTGAGTTAATTGCGAGAATGTTATTCTCTCTTGCAAATACTTCAAACTCTTCAAGAACTTTTGTTGAATAAATTTCCCCAAGATCAAATCCATTCAAAGTTCTGCTTTTCCATTCAGTAGCGCTGACTTGATGAGGACGCGGAAAAATATGCAGGATAAAAGTAATATTGTTGCTTTTTGAAAGAGCTGCTACTTCTTGAATGTATTGTTTAGTGATATCAATCTCTTCCTTAAACTCAATTATATTATCAGTCCGTGAAATTACATAGGGATCAATAAGAATGTTTTTAGTTTTAATTGCATTATTAAACCGTTTATTAAACAGAAAAGGAAATTTGTAAAAAAGCAGATGGTCATAAAGATTTTTTGTTTTTTGTATTATTTTTAGTGAGAACAGTGTTCCTATCACGCCTTTCTCTACAGCTGCTTGTTCATGTTTGCTCCCAGGAACTGCAATTATCTTTTTTTGCTCATTAAAGAGAGCCTTGCTTTTGTATTCAACATCATTGCTCACATCAAGAAGATCAAGATTAAGAATAATAATATCCGGCTTCAGCTTAAGACCCTTTTCTTTAAGGTAAAGATACTCTAAGATAGGCGAATAACTTGAGACTCCAGCATTAATTACTTCGTATTTTTTGTCTTTACTTAATTGATTTTTGTTTAATTTCTTTTCCAGCACTTTTGAAACACTTTGCTCAAGTTCAACGCCATAACCTTCAATAAACGAATCACCCAACATAAGAATTCTTGTCCTCTGTTTTTCTTGGTTATCAAATTCATAAAGTTCATATTCATAATCACGCAATCCCAAACTATTGATTTTGTATGATACATTCCATTCAGGGGTAGTAAATACCCCTGAACTATTAGGGAGAAACGCATGATGCATAACATCATCAGTTGTTCGGTAGGTTTCTACACTGCGAGGTTCTAGAAAATCTATTATTCTTAAAAAACCTTCCATCATAAAAAAGATAACAACGCAGGCAATCAACAACGTGAAAAGATTTTTTATTACTTCTTTTTTCCTCTCTACAAAGCCTGACCAATGTTGGGCAAACAATAATGATGCTATTCCTATCCCTGTAAGGAAAAAACCCATTAAAAAAACAATTCCTTTAAAGACAACCAACAGCAAGTATAGTGATTTTGTTCCAACTTCAAGAGGAGTAATTAATGATTTTATAATAAGAAATATTCCTAGCAACACGATGCTTACTTTCAACGCGTTAAATAAATATTTTGTATAGATCATATTTTCAATCAGTTGCATATTTTTCACTATCCCATTTGTCTTGAGAATTATCTTCCCGTTTGACGAGAAATTTCCCAATGACAAGACAATCTATTCCTGTTCCCATCATACATTTATAACCATCATAAGGTGTACAGACAATTGGTTCTCCGCGAATATTAAAAGACGTGTTAATTAAAATGGGAATACCTGAGAGTTTTCCAAATTCTTTAATAAGATCATAATACAGCTGATTCTGATGGCGGCGAATAGTTTGCAGTCTTCCCGACCCATCAACATGAGTTACTGAAGGAATTTTCTTTTGCCATTGCTTCTTAACAGGATACACCATCAACATATAATCTGTTGGCTCTGGAATCGGTTCATCACAGTCAAAATAGGTTAATGCTTCATCTTCGCAAACTACTGGCGCAAAAGGTCTGAATTTCTCACGATGTTTTACTTTTTCATTTAATAATTCTTTTGCTTTGGGATTACAGGGATTTGCCAAAATACTCCTGCTCCCTAAAGCTCTTGGACCCCATTCCATACTTCCTTGAAACCAACCAACAACCTTGTTTTCGAAAATCAACTTTGCCGTTGTTTTTATTAACTGTTCTTGATTAGAAAAGGCTGTGTACTTAATATGATTATTATCGAGAAATTGTTTTATTTCTTCATCAGTATACGATGGCCCGAGATACGCTGAACTTTCAACAAAAGTGCGTTTGTGTTTTAGAATTGTGTGATAGACATATGCTGCAACACCAATACTTGTTCCACCATCTGAAGCATTTGGCTGAATCCAAATTTTTTTAAAAGGCGTAGTCTTTAGAATTTTCCCATTGTAAACGCTGTTTAAGGCTACCCCTCCTGCAAGAACTATCGCATCTTCCTTAGTAACTTGATGAACATGATGCAGTATTTTAGTCATGACTTCTTCAGTAATCAACTGCAATGCTGCAGCAATATCTTTATGACGCTGCGTAACTTCTTCATATCCTTTTCTCGGATTACTGCCGAGAAGCATGCAGAGTTTTTTGGAGGGCATTCTATCACTGAAATGAAATTTGAAATAATCCATATCCAAACGAAAGCTTCCATCCTCTTTAATGTCAATAACTTGCTTTAATTTGGGATAATACACATTTTTTTCTTTATTCATTTCTCCATAAGGGCTTAAACCCATTACTTTGTATTCTGAATTGTTAACACTGAATCCTAAATACGCTGTGATCGTTGAATATAATAAACCAAGCGATGAGGGGAATCTTATCTCTTTGATTAAATTAATCTCATTTTTATTTCCTACCCCAAATGTTGCTGTTGACCATTCGCCTACGCCATCAATAGTTACAATCGCTGCTTTTTCATACGGCGAAACAAGAAAAGCGCTTGCTGCATGGGCAAGATGATGCTCGACAAAAAAAACATCGCCCGTATATTGCAAGTTCTTTTTTATTGTTTTTGTGATTCTTAACCGAGAAGTAATCCATTGCGGCATTGATTTTAAGAAGGTTTTCAAGCTTAATGGAAAACATTCAAGATGCTGACTTAACAACCGTTCGAATTTTAACAACGGCTTTTCATAAAAACCAATAAATGCAATGTCTTTACTAGAGATATTTTGGCTTTTTAAGCAAAACTTGAGTGCATTGATGGGAAATGATTTATCATGTTTTTTTCTGGTGAAACGTTCTTCTTCTGCAGCTGCAACTACTTTGCCGTCTTTTAATAATGCTGCTGACGCATCATGATAATAACAACTTATTCCTAAAATATACATTTATTATTCGCCTCTTTAAAATTGCCTTACATATTCCTCACGAGAGCTTGTTTTAAGATTCAAATCCTGCCAATATGTTTTTGCCTGTTTGTTAAGTTTTAATTCTAAAAAATGCTTTTTACAGATCTTTGCAATAATAGAAGTTATACCTACTCCAAGAACATAGGCTATCATCAACAATAGAGTATTTACTATTCCTGCGATAGTATAGCCAAACAATGTTGTACCTTTTTTAAAACCTCTAAAAAATAATTTAAAATTGCTCATTTTAACAACCACCGTATGATTAACCCTACACTTGCAATTACCAAGGTTATGCTTCCGATATGAACAAAAGACCATGATAAGGGGAGTTTTTTAAGAAAATATAATAGTCCATAAAGAATGGTAGTAAAGATAAGATAACTTACCAGAAAACCAAGATACATTCCTGTTTTTTCATAGGCATCTGTTGATTCAAACTCCATACTGCCTGAAACAAATAACAGGTTTATAAAGTTTAACCTGTTATTTTAAAATAATGCATAAAGAAAGGGAGAAATTGCACTGCTTTGGCTAAAAATTATTAAGATACCTACTAATATCAACATAATTATAATAGGCGCAAGCCACCACATTTTCCTTATTTTAAGAAAATCCCATAACTCTCCTAACAAACCTTTATTACCGCTCATAATATTGTTATGTTGTTATTATTTATAAAGTTATTTTGTGTATGGCTGCGTATAAATCATCAACAATATAATCTGGTGTAATTTTTTGTTCAGTATTGCCGCCTTCTCCAGCATGACCTGTTTTAACAAGGATGGTTTTACAACCAGCTGCTTTTCCTGCTGCTATGTCGCTGCGTTTGTCACCGATCATAAAACTATGCTGCATATCAATATTAAATTCCTTCTTTGCTTGGAGTAGCAAACCCGGTTTTGGCTTGCGACAACTGCAATCAAGAAGGTATTTCCCTTTGCCTGCTGTTGGATGATGAGGGCAATAATAGCATTTATCGATTCTGCCGCCTGCGTCTTTGATCTGTTTTAGAAGGTATTTTTCAAATTCTAAGTATTCTTCTTCACTGCACATACCTCTTCCTATAACCGGCTGATTGGTAACAATAAATATTTTGTAATCTGACGCTGCAAGAAGTTTTAATGCCTGCAAGGAACGGGGAATAAATACAAGCTCATGATTTTTATGGGCAAAGCCAACATCTTCATTAATAACTCCATCCCTATCTATGAAAATTGACTTGGTTAATTTGTTCATGATAATGTAGTTGAATTACTTTATTAATTGATTTATTTATCTTACTTGATATGTTCTCTTGTCAGTTACTGCAGCTCCTTGATTAGTTGCATATTTTGTAATATGCTTAATAATTTCTGCTTCAACTTCAGCTCTTTTAGGATCATTACGAAGTGCTTTAGGTAAATTCAACGTAAATCGTGTTTGTTTTCCTACTGGAATATAAAATGGATCTTTGCCATTGTCAGTAAATGCTGCATATTGTTCATTCAATCCAGTAAGCATCGAATTTAATCTTTGAATTAACCCGGTCATTACTTGTCCATCAACACCTTGAAGTAGATTTAATTCAGTTTCTACTTCAGAATTATCTCTTCCTTCTTTTGCTTTCCTAAGAAGGACAGCGCCGTCTTCAAGATAATTTGGCAGTTGTTGTCCTTCCTTATTTGTATACAGAAGCATTCCAAAAGAACTAAGCATTCCTTGATCAAGTCTATCTGCTGGATCCTCTTCTGCAGCTGCATAAGGTCTAACCAGCATCTGATCAGCTGACCTACCCGTTACCATTCTAACATATGGTTGATCAGGAAGATCTTCATTAGAAACAAAGATAGCTATTCCTCGAATATCTATATCTTGGTCTGCCATATTTCCTCTTTCGTATGCTGCTCCGGTGTGAAGCAGAACTCTTTGTATTCTTCCACTTTTAATTTCAGGATGAGTTTCTAAAATTTGACGAGTTCCCTTAGCATAGGGATGTTCGCTTAGCATGATTCTATCTCCATACTGTTGAAGAAGCTCATTTGATACAGTTGTTGCTGCGTGGCTTGGAAATGCAACATATCCTCCTTCACGAAGAATTCTTTCAGTTAATGCACCTGCTGTTTTATCTATGAGTAGCACTTGATCAAGCGTAACTCCTGTTGTAATTATATGATCTGGGACTTGCCTGTCAATGGTAACTCCTTGAAATACAACATCTAATGCGGATTGTGTGTTTTGTATTTGTAAAACTGTTTTATTTTCTTCAGACATTACTACCACCTATTGTATTTTTATGTGATATAATTTTGTAAATCTATACAACTAAATGTATACAGGAAGAGAGTATGTTTCTCGTTTATATTTATTCTCATTTTTTCTTTACTATTAATGATCGTGTGAACAATATATTACTTATTTCTCTTCTCTCTCCATTTCTTTATCCTGTAATTCCTGCAAGTATTTGGTTACCTTTTCCAAACGTTGCGGAGTTCCCATGTCTTTGATATATTCATCAGTATCATAACCATATACTGATTCTCCTGCCTTGATTAATTTAGGATAGACATAATGTTCATACGTGAATACTTCATCAGTCAAATATTCAAATACTTTTGGTTCAAGTATCGTTAAACCTGCATTGGTTAGATTTTGGAATTTCTGATTTGGCTGCAAAGTTCCTTTTTTAATCATACTGGTAACTCGTGCATTTTGATCTATTTGAATTAAATCGCTGTCTTCAGGATGATCAGATTTATGGATAAGAATAGTGAGAACTGCATGATGCTTTTTATGAAACTCCATCATCTTCGTTAAATTAACATGGCAAATAACATCGCCTGAAATAAAAATAACTGGTTCTTTTTTGCTGATTAATCCCTGATCATACGCATATTTTAATGGCCCACCGCTGCCAAGAGGTTTTGGTTCATTGGAATGCTTGATTTTTATCCCAAATTTTTGTCCATCGCCAAAATACTCTTCAATCATTTCATGTTTAAAACCATTCAGCATAACAATCTCTGTTACCCCATATTTTTTTGCCCATGCTACTAAATGCTCGAGGACTGGTTTGCCTTCAATCGGCAGCATTGGTTTTGGCAGATCAATAGTCAATGGATATAATCGTGTTCCTTTGCCGCCAGTGTTGATTAAGAGTTGCATAATCTTTACCTCTGCTGTAATTAAGTTTATGAATATTGTTTAACCGTGGATGCTAATAAATCTACTTGTAAACCTACTTGTTTCGCAACTTCCTGCATAACGTCTAATACTCTCGATACATACTCTTTTTCTTGATCTGTTCCCCTTATAGCATGTGGAATATTTAATGTCACCATTGACTGCTTTGGTGAACAATAAACACCTCGAGGATTTCTCCGTGATCCATATTTTTCAATAAAAGTTAAATCCATCACCGGCAATACTTGTTTTTGTAATTTATCTAATACTTCTTCTTTAAAATCTTGCATTAACTTTCTTAAAGTATCAGGATGTAATTTATCAACAACACTTCTTACATCGTTGTCGTCAAGAACATTTATCCAAAGCGTGCCATTCTCACAACCAATTAGATAAGGATCTTGTTGAATAAAATAGTTATCACGCAAATTCTCAGGTGTTAAACCATATGCTGCCATAAAACCAGAGTCTTTATTTTGCGCTACTGAAGATCCCGTTAGTATATACGTTCTTGGTTGATCTATGCCACTACCCTTAATAAAATCTGCAAATCTATCACCTTCACTATAATTTCTTTTTGCTGTTAGAACCCCATCTCTATCAGTAAACACAACAAGATCGCGTGAATTATATCCTTGTTGCTGTGCGTGCATTTTTACATCAGCAACAATATCAAAAAAACCATCCATTACAGGATATTGAGACACATGTCCTCCAAGCTGACGAACAACCTCTTTTACTGAATCCAAAGCATTTCTAGGACACCCACGTGAAAAAACTTGAGGTATGACAAACATATCTAAGTCATTATCACCATCACCAATAACAACAACATTCCTACGGTCAATTCCACCTCTGCTGATTTTAGCTTCAATACCATCGCTTTTTCGGTAAAGAAAAGCATCAATCGCATTAGTACTCGCTGTTAAGTAAACTGTATTAGACATAATAGTACCCTCAAGTGACCTTATAGTCACTACCGATATATTCTTTAAACAATTCTTTTTCAATTAATTCGCACATGATATGACCAACCATAATATGGCTTTCCTGTATACGAGCAGTGTCTTGAGAGGGAACATTAATAATCAGATTTAGTTTATCTTTATGCTCTGCAACAAGCTTTCCACCAGTTAATCCTGTCCACAACACGGTGTAAATCCCTTTCTCGCATGCTTTTTTGACAGCGTTAATAATATTAATGGAATTACCTGAAGTAGTAATTGCGATCAGTACATCATTTGGTTTCACTAATGATTCGATCTGCCGGGAAAAAACATAATCATAACTGCTGTCATTGCCAATGGCAGTGATAACTGAAGTATTAACATTTAATGCTATCGCATCCAGCATTGGCCGGTCAAAATATTGCTTATTGACAAGTTCTGCAACAATGTGCTGAGCATCTGATGCACTGCCGCCATTGCCAAATAAAATTAATTTGCCACCTTTTTTATAACTCTCTATAACTTTCGTTGTAAGCTGCTCAATCTGAGGAACAAGTTTATCTAAAACTGCTTGTTTGACAGCAATACTCTGCTTAATTCGCTCTCCAATAATTGATTGCATTTTTGATGAGTCCATAGTGAGTATGTTTTCTGTGTTATTATTAAAGTTTATTATAATTAGGCTCTGCTCCGAATGTATTGCTACGCAATACATTCGGAGCAGAGCCTATAACCTAACCATATTCAGTAATTTCCCTATCTTCACGATTTAATTCCCATGTTTGCAAACCTGAAGTTTCAAAGCTGAAATCAACGACTTTTGCACCTGCTTCTTCTAATTTATTTGCTACAATCTGTTCAGTGTTTGATTTGCAGTAAAACATCATGCAACCGCCTGAACCTGCACCAGTGATTTTTGCGCCTAAAGCGCCATGTTTGATTCCTACGTCATATAATTCATCAATATGCGAATTTGTGGCTTGAGGAGTGAGCAGTTTTTTTTCTTCCCAACCTTTAGCTAGCAATCTTCCAAACTCATCTAATTTTCCTGACATTAATGCATGATACATATCATACGCTGCCTGTTTAATCGCATCAAGATGACGCTGTTTTTCTTCTTTTAAATGCGATTGCTGTTCTTTCATCAGTAATTCCTGCATACCACCTGATGCCAGCCTTTTTCCTACGAAAGCAAGCACGATATGTTTTTCCAATTCAAGCAATGAATGATGAGGAATTTTAACTGGTGAAACTCTGACAAAATTATTGCCTTTAAATTCTATAAAGTTAAACCCGCCAAATGCTGCAGCATATTGATCCTGCCTGCCGCCTTTGTTTTTTATTTCTTCGTTTTCAACTTTAAATGCTAATTCAGCAATTTCATAACTATTTAATTTATCCTTTGTTCTGAGATGATTAAACAACCCAATCATTGCTACTGCAACGCTTCCTGATGAACCAAGCCCTGTATTTGGCGGAACGTCAGATCTTAAAAAAAGCTCAAAACCAAAATCAGGCTTCATTAATTTGATCACTGCCTTAATTAAATCCAAATCACCATTATATTCAATGTTGTTAATATCTGCAAAAGTATATGTTTTTTTATAGTCTGTTGAGATTATTTTAATTGATTTATCTTGTTTAGGAATCAACGTGCCATAGACATATTTATTGATCGTTGTACTAATGACAGCTCCGCCTTTTTCTTCAGTGTATGGAGATAAATCTGTTCCGCCACCGCCAAAACTCAGCCGGACTGGCGCTCGTGAACGTATGATTTTAGTAAATATATTGCTCATGATTATCGCTACCTCACCCGTTACTTAGAATAAGTAGTTATTTTATAAATCTTGTTCTAGTATGGGCTGTGAAGCCCATACCGAAACAAGATTTATAAATGATACCCCTTTGCCAAAAATAGATGGCAACAACGGTAAAAAAAACTAAAGATATAATTTCTACCAAAAGAAAACAACAAACAGTTTTTTCTGCAAGAACCTTAGTCATGCTGCCAACCTATAATGAACGCGAAAATATAGAGAACATTGTTCCTCAAATTCTTGCTCAGAATGAACACCTTGGTATTGTGATAGTAGATGATTCCAGTCCTGATGGCACCGGGCAACTTGCAGATGACTTAGCAAAAAAACATACCGGAAGAATTTTTGTTATTCACCGGAAAAAACGAGGAAGAGGTTCTGCAGGGATTGACGGCTTTAAATTTTGCCTTAAACAGGATGTTGATTGTATTATTGAGATGGATGCTGATTTCTCCCATGATCCAAAAGATATTCCTCGTATGCTTGAAGCTATAAAAAACTGCGATATTGTTGTTGGAAGCAGAAATGTTCCTGGCGGCAAACAACTGCGATGCACTATGTTTCATCGCTTTATCAGCTCTGTCGCAAATATCTATAATCGAATTCTTTTAGGACTTCCTGTTAAGGATAATACAGGAGGATTTAAGTGTTATCGTAGATCTGCTCTTCAAAAAATAAATCTTAATTATCTTATTTCAAAAGAATATTCGATTGGCGCAGAGTTATTATTTAGAGCACGACAACGAAAATTACGCATAAAGGAAATTCCTATTGTTTTTAGAAATAGAGTTTATGGTGAATCTAAAGGAACCTGGGCTGTGATTGTAAATTATCCTTTAACCATTCTTAAACTGCGTTTTATTTCTTTTGTTGACAAAGTGAGAGAACATGTCCATTATACTCGTTATGGAATTGTTTATAATCTTATTAAAGAAAGCAAAGAACATAATCACCCTGTTTTATTGGATATTGGCTGCGGAAGACCCTGCGACAGCATGGAAGACGGCAGTTTTGTTAAGTTTATTACAAAAAAAGGATTTCATGCGCAAGGATTAGATATCCGAACTGACATGACTATTGATTTTCCCTTTAACCAAGGAAGCATTTATCAGATGCCTTTCAAAGATAATCACTTTGACGTCATTGTTGCCATGGAAATTTTCGAGCATATTGATGAACCTGAAAAAGCAATCTCTGAAGTAAAACGGTGTTTGAAAAAAAACGGTATTTTTATTATGTCATCGCCAACTGATTCCTGGTTTCAGAAAACATTCTGGTGGTTTTGGGAGAGAACCTTTGGAGGACAATGGCATGAAACACATGTTCATGTTATGACACCTCAGAAATGGGTTCAGTTATTTAAAAAATATTTTACTATTAAACGCTTTATCCACTATTGGAGAGGCATGGCATTTATTATTAAGATGATTAATTCTAGAAAATAAATTATTAAATAAATAATTTAACTTAAAGCATCCAAAGAAACTGTTACTTTAGGCAGCATTTCTATCCCTAATTTTCTCAGGTAGATATTTGATAACACCCCAAGAGCAAGAAATATGATGACGTGCAGGACAACGAGGGTTATAACTACCTTTTTATTGATGATGGCATTGTATTTTTTTTGGTAATAACGATTAACAACCTGAGCTGTATAGGTTACTAAGGGAAAAAAGATAATCATCATATAACGATTTGCTGGTCTTGTAAATGACATAACAACCATGGACACCACGATCCATAACGAGAGAAATCTATTAAAGTTATTTTTCTCATGGACTATTATCATAAGGAAATTAATAAATAACAATTCCCCTAATAAAAGAATGAAATAAAATCCTATGGTCAAATAAGTTACAGGGATATATTTCTCAAGCCAACCAAGATTCATTTCCCCCCGGATACCAAGAGGATTTAATTGTGTGTGGACAACGTAAAATAATACTGAATGCAATACCAGCAGACCAATAAATGCAATGATAAGATTTTTCTTATTTTTCTCACTCTTAAAAAAAGATAATTTGACTATGCGGTGATAAAGATCAACCAAGAGAAATAATGAGACTACACCAGCAAATAATCCCAACCATAACAAATACGATGAAAACTGGGGAATACTATATTTCCATGCTTCATAAAATAATGAATCATGCCATTTTGCTGGAATAAGACTGCCATATTTTGTTTTTATCCAGATTATCATGGGAAGCACCATGGCAACAGAGATTAACCCATAAAACAATGATATTTTTATCAGAGGATATAGTTTCTCTCTATTCCATGTTCTTATATCTGACCAGGTACATTTAAGAAGGATGAAAAGATATATGCCTATAATTGGATAAAGGATAATAGCATTGTACTTGATAAGAAATGCAATTCCTAAACAAAGCACTCCGAAGATATCGTATTTCCAAACAAGCTTGTCTTTTTGCTGTTCACGACCGAGATAGAAAAGTACTAACGCAAGTGTTGCAAAAAATACAAAAGGAACATCAGCAACAACATACTTCCCATAAACCATAAACATCGGATGAACAGCTAGTAAGAGCATTGCAAGAAGGGCAGTTTTTGGGTTAAGTATTTTACTCACAAAAAGAACCACTATCATAAGAAATAAAATGCTTATAGTAAATATATAGGTTCTTGAGGCAACTACCAAATCATTTTTGAATATTCCTTTGATGAAAGCAATAGGAATGAAACTAGTATGAGGAGAAGCGCTTGATTCATAAAAATAATTTATATGAGTTTTATCTTCTGAAAAAACATCTAATGCCACTTGCGCATGTTTTCTCTCATTGTAAGCAAATTGATTGTTAAGAAAATAAGCATTTGAGCCAATAAAAAGAAGCAGGATTAAGATAAATAGCAATGTATGCTTGTCTATAGCAAACCATTCTTTCATGTTCTTCTTAACATCCATAGATATGTCTCATTATCACTTATTTATATACTTTTTAGTTTATAGGCTCTGGTGAAAATCTCGGCATAGCCTCGGTTTTGGCATCAGTTCGGCTTTTGATGGATTTATTTTATTGGATTTTTCTCTCTGGCACTCTGAAAAATCCTCACTTATGAAATTAAAGAACCTCACAAAGAGATGCCAAAAACTACATTTTCACCGGAGCCGTTTATACCAATATAATCTGCCTAATTCCTGAAGATAACGCATATTTTCTTTAGTATTTAACTTACTTTGACCAAATTCTCGATTCCTGAAGAGATAGGGCACTTCTTCAAAAGTTTTATAATTTGTTTTTACAAATATTTCTAAACCTATCTTATAACCTTCAGTTCCTAAGTCTATTCCTTTAAGAAGATCTTTTTTAATGAAAAACAATCCAGACATCGGATCATGGATTTTAGTTAAAGGACTTGCCAACAATGTTGCAATTCTGCTCATTAATTTTCTATGCCAAGGCCAGACTTCTACACCGCCGCCTTGAACGTACCTACTTCCCACCGTAAGTTCTGCTTTGCCTTTTAGAATGGGTTCAATCATATTGGGAATAATTTCAGGAGGATGGCTTAGATCTGCGTCCATAACACCAACTATTGAGCCTTTTGCTTGTTTAAAACCTGCAACAACTGCAGTTCCTAATCCTAGCTTTCCTTGACGATGAAGAGCAATAACACGGTATTTTTTACCCTGATATTTTTTTGCTAAATCATCAATGACTTTACCAGTACCATCAGGGGAATTATCATCAACAATAATTATCTCAAATTTACAATAAGCATACAAATGCTTATTGTAAATTTGAGATAACTCGTCAACTAAAAGAACTATATTTTTACGTTCATTATACGTGGGAACTACGACGGATACCGTACAATTTTCCTTCTTCAACTGCTTTTTGGGCATTTTGCTGCTCTTTCTTTTGTTCAAGCATATCAACTCTCATCACATCACAGCTTCCACAAAAAGCTGTTTCATGTTCTCTGAATGATTTAAATGCATCATTATTCCATATATCATGTAACTCTCCTGTATTTAAATCTCCCATTTCAGTGTTCGGGAGCAAGCAACAAGGAGTCACTTTTCCATGAACATTAATATAACAATAATCATAAGTTTTAAGGCATGTTTTTCCACCGCGATGCAAATATTTTTTTAATTTTTTGTAAGCAAATCGCGCAATACCTGAAAACATCCCTCCTTGCACACAATCAACCTGAATGTTATATTCTGTTCCTAGTGATTCTGCTTTATCCAATATAAACTTTTCTTCTTCCAGATTAGGCCGATCAAGGTTTGGATCAAAACTAAGGTTTAATCTGCCAAGATTAACTGCATCACAGCCAGTTTTTCCTGCCCATTTGATTACGTCAAATATATCTTCACTATGATTTTTCTGGAGCATGGTTTGCAGAATAATTTTAGGATTCTGCTGATTTTTCTCTTTTCGCAACCTGATGAAATCCTCAATTCTTTTTAAAGCCACTTTATTCAAATGCGCCCAGTCATTTTTTGGATCCATATTAATAGAATCTATAGAAAAAGTAATTTCATCAACACCCGTAGCAATAATCGGCTCGACAACATCCTTCCTGATAAGAACTCCATTCGTCGTAAATTTAGTGATTAATCCTTTTGATTTTGCATAACTTAAACATTCAATCAAATGTGGATGCACTAATGGTTCGCCCCAGCCTGTTAAAGAAATCTGTTCAACACCAACTGCTGCAATTTTATCAATATATAATTTATATTTTTCGAGCGGCATGCTGACAAATTTAACATTCAGCACTTCCCTCGGGCACATTTTGCATGACAGATTACAGTCATTCGTAATTTCAATTTGAACATAGGAAGGAAGTTCTGGAACTAGATACAGCAGCCTTCTTACTGTTTCAACAGCAATGTTTTTCTTGCCTAAAGTAACTGACATCATTCCACCGTTTTATATTGTTATATTGGATATATCATGCGCAATATATGTTGGAGAAAAAAATAATATTATTGGCAGGCAAACCGCTTTTACTGCGGTAAAAGCTCGGCATGATACATGCCGTTTGCGCCAATATTATTTTTTCTCTCCTTCAAGTTATCCCATAAGCTACGAGTAATACTACTGATTATATACAATCTCTATGTTTATTTGATTAGTTTAAGTAAGGTTTTTGCTCCTTCTTTGAAGCCTTTAATTGTTTTAGTTTTTCTGATCTGCTTGACAATAACACTTGGCCTTAAATAAAATTCGCGGTTTGCTTGTTTTGTTAACCTTTCTAAATCTTCCGGTGTTAAATATTGATGCTTGATCAATGAACGCTTTGCTGGATTAAGATTTTCGTAAATGCGCTCGTCTTTTGCATTTTCTGTAAGCCAACCTTTTTCTTCACAATGCTTTTCAAATTCCGTTCCTGGAAAAGGCGTTGCAATCGAAAACATACAGTAATCAATCGGCAATGCTTTGGTCTTTTTTATCGTTGCTATGATTGATTCCTTAGTTTCATTAGGGGAAGTTCCAAACATAATATTGACTTTGGGCGTAATGTTATATTTATTCAATAACTCTATTGCTTTGTAGATAGATTCTACGCGCATCCCTTTTTTAATATAATTAAGCACTTCTTGATCAAAACTTTCAACACCTATGTCAATATATTGACAACCACTTTCAGCCATTGCTTTTACAATATCTTCATCACATAAGCGATCAGCTCTTGCAAGAACACCATATTTGATGTTAAGTTGTTTTAAGCCATTGAGCATTTTCAATGTTCTTTCTTTTTCCCAGACAAACTGATCATCAATAAATGAAAATTCTTGATATCCTTGAGCAACTAATTGCTTTACTTCTTCAAGCACTGCTTCAGGAGAGCGTTTTGTTACTGGAGGCTTGCCTTTGTTAAACCGCTTCCATTCTAATTCCCTTGCCCAGCTTACTGAATTAGGAACACAATAATAGCATTGATATGCGCAACCACGCGTTGTTAAAATATTAGTATATTTTTTACCACTCATTTTAGGGTTTGCATATCCATGCTTATCCAACCACCGAGCAGGAATTGGCAGCTGATCTATGTCTTTGATGATACCTGCTGTTTCGTTTTCAAGCAGTTTGCCTTCCTTAAGATAACTTATTCCTTTGACTTCTTCGATTGGTCTACCTGCAACAAGATCGCGAATAATATAATCTGCTTCGCCTCGCGCAATAACAACACGCTCATCAAAAAGGAATTTTTCTGGCGTATAAGTTGGGTGCGGACCAAAAAAAATGATACCTGCTGAAGGAATCTGCTCTAATAATTTTTTGGCAATTCCTAAATCAATATTTGTTGCTAAAATAGGCGTGTGAAAAATATAATAATCTGCTTTTTGCTCAAAGAGCTTTTCATAGAATTCACTCCAGGTATAATTAGGATCGTCAATAATTTCAACATTATGTCCTTCTTTATCCAGAAGAGCAGCTACCGTTAATAACCCCAGATTTGGCATAGGATAGTTAGTAAATGAACAGCCAAATGAGCGTTCAGGACGCCTCCCCTCAATATTAGGAGCAACGGCAAATATAACCTTTTTAACCATATTGATCACCTTTGTTTTAAGGCATAAAACAGCATAGTTATTTAAATATTTAGATTTAGGTTATAAGCGTTTAAAATTGATAAAATCAACTTTATAGCCATTAATAATATTAAATAATTACATGGATAAGGTCATATTCTTCGATGATATAAGGGAGGTATCATGAATAAAGTATTGTCCACAAATTAGTACGTAATAAGTCTTCTATGGTTTTAGCGCCGGTTCAGCTCCAAAGTGATTTAAATATTGGATTTTTCTCTCTGGAACTCCGAAAAATCCTCAACGTAAAGATAGAAAAGCTTCACAAAAGTAGGCGCTAAAACCCCAGACTTATTACGTACCTAAAATACTAGCTTCATCACATACCTTGCTGCTGCGTAACACCACGCAGTGTTTCTAAGAAGAATAAATAGAGGAAATAGTATAAATGATACGTCTTCACGCTTAATAAGGATTCTTAATGTTTGAGGTATTTCTAATAACATGAGAAATGCAAGAGGAATAAGGCTGATTTTCATAAGTATGCTTGAAGTAGTTGCTCCAAATGTTAGATAGAAAAGCAGCCCTAAGCCTAAAAATGCATAAAATAATCCTGTTAAAGGCACTTGCATGAACATAAACCAATTTGCTACATCGTCGCCTGTTTTTTTTTGCGGATATTTATTAAGAAGCTGTAAACGCGCATATGCTACATCATATTGTTGTTTTAAATATCCCCCTAATGTTTCTTTCCAATAATGTTCACAAGAGATTGTTTTAAGCAGTTTTAACTGATAGCCTTTTTTTCTTAGTTTGTAGCTAAGATCAACATCATAACCATAATAGAATTTTTCATCAAATAAACCAACTTCTTCTAATGCTTTTTTCCGATAAGCAGTGTTACACGTACTAATATGTTCTACATAATCGCTGGTTATGTTATCATAACGATCTTCTAATTCAGCGCCCATGAAATTAGCCCAGAGATTTTCTTTGTTGCCGGTATAAATATAACCTGCAACTGCGCCTAATTTCCTGTTTGTTCTGAATTGCTTAACTACTTCTTTAATCCAATTATTAGAAATAACAGCATCACTATCAATAGAACAAACAATCTCACCTTTTGCTTTTTTGATCCCTAGATTTGTGCTTATTGCAGCTCCTTTTTTCATTGATTTTGGTTTTTTGATAATTTTAATAGAGAGTTTATGCTGGTAGGTTTCAACGATTTCTAAGGTATGGTCAGCAGAATTATCATCTATGACTATCACTTCTAAATGTGGATAGTTATTTGCGATAATAGCATCTAAAACACTTGCTATTTTTTTATGAGCGTTGTAAGAAGGAATTACTATTGAAACTAATGGTTGCTTTGATGCCATAGCTTATCCTAGAGATTACTTATTTATAAAATTTAAGAAAAAAAGAAAAAAATTATTTCTTTACACAACCTGTAGATGGATTACAGGAATTCACACTATCACCGCACCATTTATTAGTTTCTGTTATGTAAGCCTTACCAGAGTCACTGCAACTAAAAGTATAATAATAGGCATTTGTATAGGATTTACCGGACCAATCTTTCTGAGTGTCAAAGTAACAACCTTTTAGTTTCTCATCTTTATCACAGAGCTTTCCTGATGCATCAACAAATAACCATTTTCCTATTTTTAATCCGTCTAAAGAGCAGTAGGAACTATACTGGTTGAAAGGTAGAGCCACATTGCTCTGCGTCGTATTAAGCATAATTTTAGTGCTAGAGCCAAGAGGTAAACCTTTTTCAGTGCATGTTTGATAACAACCAGGTTTGCTACCAATTGTGTCACATACTCTTGATGGAGAACCGCTCCATTCAGGGATTGTACAGTCAAGCTTATTCGTTGTTTTTTCATTAGTACAACTATTTATGGTTTGATTGACTAAGATATTCCCTTCACAATGTAGTGAATCAGGAACTAAGTCTAAAGTGCAACATCCAACTTTACCTTTTGCTGGATTATCATTACAAGAACCTGGTGTACTGCCGCAATACTGATTTCCATATGAACCAGCTGTAGTACATACTAAAGTTTGATTTATAGCAGCATCACATACCCATGAATTTAATTTTTCAGTACAGCACCCAACTTTGCCTTTTGATGGATCATCATTACAACTTTCGGGAGAGAAACCACAGTTATTTGAACCATATATGTACCACCCACTTGATAGTTTAGTACATTTATTAAGTTTAACTGGTACACAATCAATCTTGCCATTAGATAATGTTCCACAGGTTTGAGGAGATTTACTGCTGCAATCATATTTCTGGACAACTTCTTGACCTGTACATGAACTTACCGATACATTAACCCATGAATTACCATCGCAGGTTACTGATTTACTCGTCAGTTGACAACATCCCAAGGTGCCTTTTGCTGGATCATCATTGCATACTGGTGTATTCATATTTGCATACCATGACAAATCATCATTATTCGCACACATTTTAGTGCCATAATATGAACCACCCCATTGACCTTTAGTGCATTTAGGCGGAGCTAAACACTTACTGGTATCAGGACCAGAACAGTCAGTTTTACAAGAAGTTACTGTTCCTGTTGTTCCTGTCGGGCAACTAGTAGGTTGTAATTGAGTTCCATCACATACTTCTCCAGTTTCAAGGAAGTTATTGCCGCAAACTGATTTCTCCAAACTTGGATCAGCTAAAGCTGTGTCTAAACATTTCTGGTTTGCATTGACAAATGCCTGCAGGTCATTGGTGTTTACGTTTCCATCACCATCAACATCACAGGTCTTTCCTGAAGGACATGATTGTTTTTTCATAACTATTTGAATAAGAAAATCACTGTCTTTTTTACCAACCCAACCATCACCATTATAATCAAAATTAGGATTACACTCAAGTTTTTTACTACCACTGCCACCACTGCCACCTGAAGGACTTCCACCTGAAGGCACTGCTGAAGAGGGTTGTTCTTTAGGCTGTTCACTTGGTTGTGGAACTGGTGGAGTAGGTTGCTGCTCCTGAGATTTTTTCTCCTGAGACTTTTTATAATTTGCTTGAAAGGTCTGTAATGCTTTTTGTTTTCCGCTAGCTGACATTTTATTTAATTTATATACCCATGCTTTACTGACACATACATTACTATAACACACTTCTTTTACATTTCCGCAATCTGCATCTGCTTGGCACGACATACCTATCGCTAGACCAGTAGGACTAGAAGAATTACTCGTATTTGACCCTGTAGAATAAACAGCAATAAGAGTAATCAATAATAACGCAACAATCGCTCCAATCGGAGTGTAAAGAGATTCCTTTGAATTTGCTTCTGAAGAATTCATTGACTTTTTTACCATTGAAATACACCTCTAATTATGGTTTATATATAAACCATACTTTGAAAAAACATATTTATAAAGATTTCGATTAACCCTTATAACCATGAAGGTTATAAGGGTTATTGAAACATTTTATCCAAATGTAACAGGTCCTGTTAATCAAGCTTATCAAATTTCTCTTAGACTTGAACAACAAGGAATACATTCTCCTATTACAACAACCACCTTTAAAGCGAAAGATGCTCCTGAATGTGAACATTATAAAGGGGTTTCTGTTGAACGATGCAAACCATGGTTTAGATTTTTACAATATATTATAACACCGAGCATGATATCTGTGTTTAAGAACACTGATATTATTCATGCTCATAATTATAGAAGTTTTCAAACAGATCTCAGCTTTGTTATGGCAAAATTATTGAGAAAACCCTTTGTGCTGAATACCCATGGTGGGTTGTTAGGGTATGACAAATATTTGAAAAATAGTTGGGTTAAACTGCCGTATAGATTATATGATGTCCTGACTATGAAAATGGTAGCAAAAAAAGCAGATGCTGTTATTGTTTCATCGCATTTCGAAAAAAAAGAAGCACTAAAGTATGGCGTTGCTGAAGATAAAATACAGGTTATTCCTATGGGAATTGATGCACAACAATATTATGTTGATAGAACTAAAAGAAAAAATAAAATATTGACCCTGCTGTTTGTTGGGAGAATATCAAGAAATAGAAATATTGCACCATTGATTAGAGCTATGTCTTTATTGAAGAAAGAAGCTATTGTTCTTCGGATTGTTGGAGAAGAAATTGTTAACAGCGCAACTGATAAACCTGGCTATCTTGATGAAATGAAAGAACTCGTTAAGGAGCTTGATGTAGGTGAGAACATTACGTTTGCTGGACTTAAATATGGCAAAGAATTAATTGATGAATACAAAAAAGCTGATATATTTGTTTATACTTCATTATCTGAAAATTTTGGACAAACTATTCTTGAGGCTGGTGCATCTGGATTAGCATTAGTTTGCACGCCCGTCGGCATAGTCAATGATATTGTTGAAAATGGCAAAAATGGTTTTGTTGTTAAAGATGAACCTGAACAAATTGCGAATAGAATTCTTCGTTTAAGAATTAGATCATTACGCCTTAATTTAGGAAAAGCTATTCAGCAAAATGTTGAGAAAGAATATGACTGGAAAAAGATCATAGAAAAATATATTGGTGTGTATAATAAAGTTCTTAAAAAAGGTACGTAATAAGTCTTCTATGGTTTTAGCGCCGGTTCAGCTTTTCAAGCATATATCAATTGGATTTTTCTCTCTGGAACTCCGAAAAATCCCCAAAGTGAATTTAAGAAGAGCTTCACAAAAGTAGGCGCTAAAACCCCAGACTTATTACGTACTAAAAAAGCTTAAACATTTTTTATGGCAATTTCATATAACGTTTCAAAATACTTCCCCCATATATGATCTTTAAGATATGTTGGAGGTTTTTCCTTCACCTTCATTGTTAATGCTTTGTTCATTGCCTGAGTGAATGCTTCAACATTTGGATCTGCAAGAAACACTAAGGGATCTGTCAAGACTGGCTCTTCTGCTTCAGTTGTCCAAACAACTTTCTTTCCTAACGCTAATGCCTCATACGGCGGAATTCCGGACGTTGTCCAGCTTGGAAATGCAAAAATATCACAGCCTGCAAGATGATCATAATATTCGTTGTCTGGAATAAAACCAAGAAATTTGATTTTTTCTTTATGCTTCAATGTTTTATGGATGTTATCTAACCGTTCTTTATCTGGACCTTTGCCGCCTATTAAGAGAACAACATCATTGTTTTTATCGTTGTATTTTTCTGCAACATGGTCAAATGCCTTGATTAAAACATCAATTCTTTTTCTTGGATCTAATCTGCCAATATTCATAATAATTTTTGTTTTTTTATTAATATGGTATTTTTTCCTGATATCAACCTTTGGCTGATAGTTAAATAATTTTTTGTCAAGACAACCTCTCACCACTATCGAATATTTGTTATATAATTCTTCAATTTCCCATGCAATCTGTTTTGTTAATACGACTATTGCCCGCGCTCTTTTAACAGCAATATAATCGAGAACTGCAACTAGGTTATTGAAGATTTTTTTCGTGAAAGTATTCTTGATTTTTTCTGGAACAAATTCTTTATGACCTTGGACTGAATTTCTAATACGATGAAAACAATTTTTATGAAGAAGAGTATATTTGAGTTCTTCGTTTTCAAGCCAGAATAAAGAACCATGAATGTAGCTGATGTAAGGAATGTTTAAACCATATGATGCTAAGAATACATACATACAATCGAGTGATGATGATGCAATAATTAAAGCTGGTTTTGTTTGCTTCAAATAATTTCTCAATAACTTTATTCTTTGAATATATGAGCAGTTGCTGATCTCAGTAACTGCAAGATGCTGATAGTTTTCAAGAATATCTTTGTCCAAAACAAAGGTTGCAACATTTGTTGTTATTTTTTTTTCTTTTTGAAAATAGGAAGCTGCTTCTAATAAAACACGCTCCTGACCTCCTAAGCCAACTAATCCATTGGTGAAGAATAGTACGTTGGTGAGTTTTTTACCTTGCATTGATTATTAAAGAATGAACTATTTTATAAAAGTTAGTTTCATACAGACTTTAATAGCTCCTGAATCATAACAAATTTCATCAGGATTGCAATCAACATCTGATCTGCATTGTTTAGGCATTGGTTTGGGTGTCATACCTGTTGCAACTGACATTCCCGTAATATCACCTTGAGAAACTGAACCTGTAAAGTCAATGGTGAGTAAGGAAACTATTATAATTATACCTATGAATAGCGGCAATGCTTGGAATAGCCATCTTTTATTATTGCCTGATTTATTATCTTGAAGCTGTTGTTTTGATTGAAGGTTATTAAGTGATTCATCTACCATGTTACTACCTCATTATCATAGCATCTTGTTTTACTTATTAAAATACTTTTTGGTAGGGCTCTGTAGAAAATCTCGGCATAGCCTCGGTTTTGGCATCAGTTCGGCTGTTAAAGAGTATATTTTATTGGATTTTTCTCTCTGGCACTCCGAAAAATCCCCACATATAAACGTGAAGAGCCTCACCAAAAGATGCCAAAAACTACATTTTCTACAGAGCCAACTTAGAGGAAAAATTTAAAAGGGTCTTGGTACTTTTGCTGGAATATGGGTAAAAAAGCACTTATTACGGGAATAACAGGCCAGGATGGAGCTTATTTAGCTCAACTGCTCTTGAAAAAAGGATATAAAGTGTTTGGAACGTATAGAAGAACATCTACACCAAATTTCTGGCGCTTACAAGCATTGGATGTTTTTGAAAAGGTTACCTTGATTCCTGCAGATTTAGCAGATATGGCATCGCTGCTTGAAGCAGTATCTGTTTCACAACCTGATGAAGTTTATAACTTAGCTGCGCAAAGCTTTGTTGGCGCAAGTTTTGACCAACCATTATTAACAACAGAAATTGATGGTTCTGGTTCATTACGATTACTGGAGATTATCAGGCATTTGAATAAAAACATTCGGTTTTATCAGGCATCAACTAGTGAATTATATGGCGCAACAGAGATCACACCTCAGCATGAACATACTCCTTTTATGCCGAATTCTCCCTATGCTGCTGCAAAATTAATGTCATTTCATAATACGCGAATTTATCGGGAAGGATATGGATTGTTTGCCTGCAACGGCATATTGTTCAACCACGAAAGTGAGCTTCGAAGTTTAGAATTTGTGACCAGAAAGATCAGCAACGGAGTTGCGCGGATTAAATTAGGATTGCAAAAAGAACTTGTCCTTGGTAATTTAGATGCGAAGCGCGATTGGGGATACGCACCTGAATATTGCGAAGCAATGTGGAAGATGCTCCAGCTTGACAAACCAGATGATTTTGTTATTGCAACTGGTGAAACACACACGGTAAAAGAATTTGTTGATGAAGCATTTAAGGTTGTTGGTCTAAATCCAACTGATTATGTAAAAACATCGAAATTGCTGATACGACCAAAAGAAGTTAATGTCCTCCAAGGTAATGCTCGAAAGTTTATGGAGAAAACTGGATGGAAGCCAAAAACTACCTTTAAAGAACTTGTTTCAATTATGGTTACTGAAGATTTACGCAGATGGAAATTACATCTTCAGGGCAAGCCATTTCCCTGGGATGCGCCAAATTACCCTGATACAATGAATGTATTACAAAGAAGTAAATAATTTGCACTATGTTCAAAAAAATATCTCTTTGGTATGCACTGGTTTTGTTTCTCTGTTTTATTGTTTATCCGTGGTGGTTGTTAATAGACTCATTCCCTAAAGGAATGGTTATAGTTAATATAATATTAGTATTGATTATAGGAGGATATTATATTCTCAGAGAAATGTTTCAAGATACTAGACGAGTTACTGTTCTTCCTTCAAAAAAGAAAGAAAAAAATACCCACTGCAGAATTTTACTCCTCGTAGTATTGTTTTTGCTGTTGTTAGGAATTCACGCTTATAGCCTTTCATTTCCCATTCAACCGAGTGATGACGAGCATTTTCATGTAAGCAAAGGAGTTTATTTTGCTGAAAGTATTAGGTTAGTAGTTATGTATTTGATTCAAAATTATTTGTTTCAAGTGATTGTTAGTTTATTGTTTCTGTTGGGTATTGGCTATCTCCTGATAAAAAATAAGGACTACCTTCAAGATCGTTGGAAAAAATTGAAAATCTCTTCAAAAATATTCTTTGTTTTTTGTGGAATACTCACGGTTAATGTCTATGTTATCACTTTGCGTCTTTTGTTTGAAAAAGTTGGTTTAACAGTTTTTGGATCTTCTGACCCGGCATCATTATTAGGATGGCTTATTCGATTTCCACCCCTTGGAACTATCACTAATGGCTTTGTTAGTTTACTCGGTTTTGAAGAAGTTTTTTTTGCAAGAGTTATCCAACTAGTATTCTTATTTTTTGCTGCACTTTATCTCTATAAACTTCTCAGCTTATTTATTGATAAAGAAACTGCCGCGATAAGCAGTATATTATTTTTATTTGTTCCTGGCATTTTTTACTTCAGCAATCTTGCCTTTATGACCGGTGGAGAAGTTTTTTTCCTTCTTGCAGCAAGCTATTATTTTGTTAAATATATTCATACGTATCTTACTCAACAAAAGCATGCACTCCACGAATTAGGATTATTATTTCTCTTGCTGTTACTTGGAGTTTTCTATAAAGAACCTGTTTTGTTTATAGTACCTGTTTTTGCAGTAAGTTTAGTTTTTGAATACAGCATTCTATATCAATGGAATTGGGAAAAGAGCAGACAAGTTTTTAAAGAGTTCAAAGCATTTTGGCTGCTGACCTTATTAGTGTTGGTATTTGCAGGAGTATGGATTATTATTAGGTCAACATTTTTTACTTTAACTAACTCACAGCAGCAGTACCTTGTCTTCCTGAAACTATTTTCATTCAATACTTGGATAAAGTACCTTGCCCTTTTTCCAGAACTACTCACCTGGCCGCTGTTACTATTGTTTCTGTTAAGTGTTGTATACTTTTTAACCATGCATTTTAAAAATATATTTTTAGATAAAGATTTTTTTGCTGTTAGATTTTCGCTGTTATGGATTTTGATACTGCTTAGCATCTATGTTATGTATAACTGGCGAGAGCCTGTACTTCGGTTTATAGTGGTACTTATTCCACCTGTTGTCGTGTTATTAAGCATTTTTATTTTTAGATTATGTTCTTCTCTTTTGCTTCGAAGAATAGTGTACAGTATTTTCCTCTTCATGGTCATACTTTATAGTATGGCCATGACCTATCAACATATTGAAGATCATTATTGGCCGTATGATGAATTGTATCAGTATATCGGAGAAGATGTTTCGCCTGATCAAAAAGTGCTATTTCTCATCCAGCATATCGACTTTTATCGTGTCCATTATGGAATTGATACTCCAATTATACGACTTCAACAAATACCATACGCTGCTTTAAAATCTGAAACAGCGTTTATCAAATTTTTAGATGATAATAACGTTACCTATGTTGCTGTTGCAGATAGTAATAATCTGGTTTATACTCCTGCTTCATTTACTGAACCAGATGAATTTTCTGAGCAATTTTACAAACCTCAGAGTTTGTTTTTTGAAAATCTTAATAATTCAGTTGATATGTTTGCTCTTGAGAAAGAATTTGGTAGTAAAAATAACAGATTGTTTCTGGTTAAAGTTCTTAATAAAAAATAGTTAAGATGTGCAATTCCAGTCTACTTTCCATACTTGTATTTTATTTTGCTCTGAGATAGATCCCGTATTATCAAATAAATCAAAACACTTAAAATGAATATGATCACTAAAAAGCATCATCTTATTAAACATGCTATTTACCAGTATTGGATCCATATAAAAATTGTAGTAGTTCCTATTTCGATCCAGGTATATTGAAACACCAAGCATCTCATCTTCTTTTGTTGTAAAAAATGTTTTATTTGAGTATTCTAAATTCTCCACAGTGTAGTTACCATCTTCATCTATAAATGAACTAATTATAGAATATACTTTATCGCCATTTATTTTTGGTTTATACACTTGATGTTCAGTGAGATTTACCATCAAAGCATCCAGACAAACAAAATTATTATCTATTTTTTTACAAAGATTAAGGAGCGGCCTATAACTGTACCATGGAGCGATCCATGCAGTAGCTTTATCACCAGAGCTATACGATTTTATTTGTGTATAAGTTTCTTCAGCTTGTTCTTTCGTAAGTGCCATATCCTCTCGCATAAAGGTGACAGCTTCTTCTTTCATGTTCTTATTCGTTAAATAGATTACTTGAGCGCGTGAGAAGTTCCAGCTGCCAAAATGCGCCCAAGATGATGATTTAGGAATCATATCGGAACTGACGATAAGATAATTTTCTGGCGGCTGGCAATGGGTGTATTGCAGAATATGTTCAGCTTGTTGTTCAGATAAATCTTGTTGAAGGAGGTACTTCTTCGCCTCATTCTTTGATAATAAAATAATATGATCAACAACTTTTTTAGTTTTGACTTGATCATGGTTAAATAGTTGCTCTAACTCATCAAATGCTACTGTCGCACCACACGCAAGCATTCGTAAAATACCAACACTTTCTTTTTCATTATCAGTTAATAATAGTTTTCCTATCCAATGCGCTTGTGGAGAATTCTGATTTCCCCCATCTAACGTTGTAGCTCGATCACCAATTGCTTTAAAAAAATGCCCAAAATCCCACCACGAAGTAATAATTGCATCAGGAGCAGACTTATCTTTGATGTTGACAAGAATGTTGTACCATTGATCGTTTACCAAAATAGCTTTTGTCTCAGAGTGGATAGTTACAGACGTTTGTTTAAATGGGTGGATTAATAATATCAACAATAATACCAAAAAAATAATAACGACTAAAACCTTGGTAACTATTTCAGAAAGAAAGAACTTCTCTTTTGAAAAAGAAATCAGTCCTGGAACAAATAATTTATAGATAGTACTCACTGTTATTCCAAACAAGAGCACTAATGGCAAACCTGCGGATATATAGGTATCATAATATTTTCCTTCATATGCTACATTACGATCATAACCATGATCAATATAATTTCTTGCAAGCCTATACCAATGCCAAGGATCTACCTCTAATAGATAGGTATGCCCAGTATCATCCTGAAAATTATCTTTGTATTTCTTTGATTGTTGATAAATAACTTGATCAATTTCACTCTGGTGTTGTTTAAGATATTCATCATATTGTTTTTTGATCAATACGTCTTTATTTTCTTGAGGCAGAGAAGAGTATTGTTTATCCACTGCTTTCGAGATTTGGTTTTTCAACCCTAACAGAACATCGTCTTCAGCTTTTTCATCAATAAATGGTAAATAAGCAGGCATGACCCTAAGATACATGCTCAAGATAATTGGTATCAACAAAAGAAGCAAGAAAGAATACTTTTTATTCCATGTTATAGCAGATGCATCTTGTTTTATATCTTCACTCATAAATAACAGCTCGTTACTAGTGCAAAACTTAGTTAGATATATATGTTTTTTCTAACAAAGGCAATCTTTTTAAAACAACTAATAATTCTCTTAGATATGCATAATCATACACCGAAAGGCACTGTTATTTGGTTTACTGGGTTAAGCGGAGCTGGGAAAACAACCATCTCACGCTTCATAAGTGAGAAGCTTAAAAGACATGCTATTGCCCATGTTGTATTGGATGGAGATGAGGTACGTAAAGTGCTGTCTCCTGACTTAGGATATTCTCCTGAAGATAGAAAAAAACATCTTCAACGGGTAACGTATCTTGCAACAACTCTTGCTCAAAACAATCAGCTTGTGTTAGCAGCTTTTGTTTCAGGAGATAGAGAAGTTAGAAAAACTATTAGAAAGAATATTGAGACTGCAGGAAAATTTATAGAGGTTTATGTTAAATGCCCTTTTCAAATTTGCGCTGAGCGAGATCCTCAAGGACATTATAAAAAAGTGCAACAAGGAACTATGACTAATTTTGTTGGCGTTGATCAACCATATCAAGAATCTGATCATCCGGAGCTTGTTCTAGAGACTGATAAACTTCCTGTTGAAGAATCTGCCCATCATATATTGGAATATCTTAAACAACAAGGAATCCTTGTCAATAATATTACTGCTTCAAATAATAATAATATTTCTCTTCAGGCACATGGAGGGAATCTCGTCCAAGGGTTTATGGATGATAAAAAGAAGAAAAATATTCTTTCTCAGCTTACTAATTTTAAACAGCTTATCATTGGCAGAGACTCTATTCTTGACGCTGAAAATATTGCGACAGGGGTGTTTAGTCCCTTACAAGGATTTATGAATAAAGCAGATTACGAATCTGTTGTTGAAAAAGGAAGATTAACCAATAATGTTCCCTTTACTATCCCCATAGTACTTCCAGTTCCTCAAGAACAAGCGCAACAATTTCATAAGAAAGATCAGGTGATTCTTCGAGCAGAAGATACAACACCAATTGCCTTGTTAGAAGTGGATGATATTTTTACTTATGATAAACAAAAAGAAGCTCAGCAAGTGTATGGCACAACAGATGTTAATCATCCCGGAGTAAAAAGGCTTTTCAATAGAAGCAATATCCTTATTTCAGGAAAGATAGAACTTATTAATCGCTATCCGATTGGTGATTTTCAAGGGTTTAATTATGATCCCATGCAAACGCGAAAAATGTTTGCTGAGAAAGGATGGAAAACCATTGTTGGTTTTCAAACAAGAAACGCGCCTCATCGCGCTCATGAACATTTGCAAAAAACAGCGCTTGAACATGTTGATGGATTGTTTATTCAACCATTAGTAGGATGGAAAAAACCTGGAGATTTTTCACCACGAGTTATTATCAAAGCCTATCAGCATGCTGTTGCTCATTTTTACAATAAAAACAGAGTTGTCTTTGGGATATTAACGACAGCTATGCGTTATGCAGGTCCTCGAGAAGCAGTATTTCATGCGATTATTAGGAAAAACTTTGGCTGCACACATTTTATTATTGGCAGAGATCATGCAGGTGTTGGCAATTATTATGCTAAATATGCTGGCCACGCGTACGCCGACTTGTTTTCAGATTTAGGGATAACTATTATGAAACTTCATGGTCCATATTATTGCAAGAAATGCGAAAATATTGCTACTGAACATACTTGCCCTCATGATCAAGAGCATCACCTTGTCATTTCAGGAACAGAAGCGCGAAAAATGTTATTGAAGAAACAATTTCCCCCTAAAGAATTTATGCGGCCTGAAATTGCCAAAATAATTATGGATGATCCAGAGAGTTTTATTGAATAAAAAATTTATTTTTTATGTTTTACTGCTTCATCAATAATTTTCTGCATTACTTCAACGGTTTGAATAGGATTCTGACCGATTGCAGTTTCTTCAGACAACATAACATAATTTGTACCATGATACACCGCAAAAAATACATCTGAGACATCAGCGCAATTCGGCTTATGGGAAGCTAATGTTGACATCATCATTTCAGTTGCTGTAATCACTGGCTTGTTTTGCTTATTGCATTCTTTTAAGATATTTACTTGAGCAATAGGCACTTTTTCAAAACCTATTGCAGTGCCTAAATCACCGCGATCAACTAATAACATATCAGCTGCAGCTACAATTTCCGGCAAATATTGCAATGCTTCCTGCGTTTCAATTTTTGCAACTATTTTTACATTACTCCCTTCAAGCCTTTTTCTCATAGCATGAACTTCTTCTGCACTTCGCACATATGACAAGCCAATGTAATTAAGTTTTTCTTGAATAGCAAGGTTAATTAACATATCATCAGTTAATGTTTTTTGGCGTGGTTTTTTTCTGTCACCTGGGATGTCTAAAAGAATAGGTTTCTTAATTTTCTGCCTCACTACTTTAAACGTATCATAATCCAACCATGAACCATTAAATCGCACCAAGCCTAGTTTTTCATTAAGGATGTTTAATACGTTTTCATTCCATGAAGCTGGACCAATTGTTCCTACTATATGTACCATGTTATACGCTTATCGAATATTTGATTGATTTATATATGTTTAGTTTAAGAAAATATTTAAACTCACCTTTAATTTCCATTAAAATGATAAGCTTGCGAGAAGTTGTTGAACGAACTCAGCTCCCTAAAGAAAAACAGTCGTTTTTTATGTATTATTATTACCGAAGGATTTCTCGCTATATTACGTGGGTGTTAGTCCACACATCAGTAACACCTAACCAAGTCACTTTTGCTGAGATTTTTACTGGCATTCTTGCAAGCGTATTTCTTGCATTTCCTGATTACACGCTGAATATTATTGGAGCAATTCTCCTGCAGTTATGGTTTACTATTGACTGTGTTGATGGAGAAATTGCACGTTTTAGAAATTTATCTTCCCAGCGGGGAGGGTATCTTGATGGCATGGGAACAAACATCATTAGAGTGACTGTTTTTCTCGGATTAGGATATAATGCTTTTGTCAGATATGATTCACCTAATTCACCTCTGCTTTTTTTAGCGGGAATTATTATTTTTTCATCTATCCTGGTGTATAATTCATTTTTAATGTTAAAATACAGCTGCCTTGTTCAAGAACTTATCAAGGTGAAAACAATCCCAGCATTATATGAAAAATATCACTTACCTAAAAAACCAAGCTTTGAACAATTGTATAAAGCAGGATTAAGTTTTGGATTTTTGTATAAAACTCCTTCCTCTACTAAGAAAACAAAAACAAATGTATATAGTGATCATCAACCATTTATAAAAAAATGCGGAAGTATTATTTTTAAGACTATCTCAACACTGTTTTATTTTAATACTATTAATTTTTTTATTTTAATATCTGCTTTGTTTGGAAGCTTTAAACCATTGCTTTTATTTTATGCGTTAACGTTTCCTATACTTGTGTTGATTAGCTTTTTTTATCAATATTTTTATGGTTTTCATAGTTTTATGAAACAATACAGTGAAACGCTGTATAGCTGCGGTGAAGAAAAAACAATAGATACTCATCCTAAATCCAGAACATCTAAAACAGCTTATGATAGGTAATAAGTCTTTTTCAGTGTACGTAATAAGTCTTCTATGGTTTTAGTGCCAGTTCAGCTTCAAAAGGTTATTTAACATTGGATTTTTCTTTCTGGCACTCCGAAAAATCCCCGATGTTGACTAAGAAGAGCTTCACGAAATAGGCACTAAAACCCCAGACTTATTACGTACTCTTCAGTTATAATTTTATAAATAAGAAGCCACTTTTATAGGTCATGGGTTATTTAAAGCATATTATCAAGGGATTTTCTATTACTTTTATTACCTCTATTGTTGTTGCGTTTCTTACCTATGGCTATCGGATTTACCTCAGCAGAAATCTATCTATAACTGAATTTGGGCTGTTTTACAGTGTTTTTGCGTTTTTAGGGTTTTTTATGGGATTTGTTGATCTAGGTTTTTCGCGGACCATGGTAAAATATATCCCTCAATATCTTGTTGAAAAACGAAAAGACCTGGTCAAGGCAAGCATTATATTTGTAGGAAGCATTATTCTCATTGTTGCGCTGATCAGCGTTATTGTTTTCTTCTTACTTGCACCTTTTCTTAGCACTTCTTATTTTAAAGATGAAACTGCAAAACTGGTGATTATTGGATTAAGCATTTCTTTTGTTTTTTCATCAGGAGTGTTATTGCTCAGGCAAACATTTCTTGGCTTTCAAAAGATTGGGTTCTTTTCAAGCATTGAATTAACAAAAATAATTTTGTTATGGGTGACTACCTTTATTTTCTTTATATTTTTCAATAATATTTTTTCGCCGGTACTCGGGTACATTTTTTCTTTTTTGGTAGTCTTAATTATCTATGCCTACATTTTTTGGAAATTAGTATTCCCTGATTTATTCCAAGTTAAGTATAGCCTTACAAAACCTTTTGTCAAAGAACTGATCTACTTTTCACTTCCCGCTACGATGACTATTTTTGGAGGAATTTTTGCTAATTATATTGATACTATATTTTTGACCTATTTGCAAGGAGTTAAAGAAGCTGCTGTTTATAATGTTGCGTTTCCGACCGCAGCACTGATTGGTTATATTGGCATGTCACTACGATATGTTTTCTTCCCAACTATTTCTGAATTATGGACAAAAAACGAAAAAGAAAAACTCCTTAGTGGAATATATTTATTTAATAAATATGTACCGCTTCTTCTTTTGCCGCTTTCACTTCTTATTTTTGAATTTGCTCCTGTCATTATAACTGTTCTGTTTAAACAAGAATATCTTCCAGCAACCATGCCTTTGAGAATTCTGCTCTTTGGAAATATTGCTCTCTCCTTAGCGCTTATGTACACCACAACGCTGGTTGCTATAGGAAAACCAAAATACGATGCTGTTGTTATTATCAGTTCTGGTTTCATTAATCTTATCCTTAATGCTCTTCTTATTCCTCAATTTTCAACAGGAGGAGCCGCGCTCGCTACATCAATAAGCTATCTTTGCATGTTTATTTTAGCGTATTATTTTTTGAGAAAAACACTTCAGTTCCAGAATCCTTTTTGGAACTGGATTAAACTTATTTTTATTTCAGGAATATTTTATGCCTCATTAGCGCTCTTGAGAAACATTTTCAGCGCTAATATTTATATGAGCATTCTTGTCTCTTCATTTATTTCACTATTGTTATACCTGCTCTTATTGTTTGCCAGTAAAATTATCACTCTTCATGAAATTACATCGCTGTTCAACTCATTAGGTTTTCACTATGGAAAAAAATAACACCACTATTAATCAAGATTATCCTGAAATGATTTTTTTAAAAGAGTTTGCAGATAAAACTATCCTTGACGGTAAAAATATAAAACAATTATTAACATATGAACAAACATCACTATGGTGGTTTGCTGAACGATGGTTAGCAGATGCTTCTTTTTACCATTATCCTTCATTGAAAGGTATTTTCAAAGGAGAACCTTTGCCAGAAAAGAATATTTTCTCACTACTCTATACTTTTCTGCTTAACCATCTTGAACAAGCCCGGTTTGTTGTAAGAAAATATATTATTCCTCAACATTCTCTTGACCTTAATAATCAAGAGGATACTATTGTTGTTACAACACATCCCTCATACTGTGTAGCAGCCAATAACATAAGAATCGGACCGCTTATTGAAAAAATTCGTCAGCAGCATAAAAAACTCTTTGTTTTTTATTACGACGATTTAGCTTCATGGGGAGGAAAAACAAAACTGCAAACTTCAATGTATTCTGATACTAATCCTATTGAAAAATTTTATTCAATAGAAATAATGAGAAAAGTTTCTCAAGAGAAAAAGAAATATGCCGCTCTTGGAAAAAAAATCTTAACAAGCCCTGAGTTTAAGAAAGCGCTCCAAACAAGATTTAAGGGAAAAGAGCTTGATTTGTACACCTCGTTATATAAGAAATTTCAACTTATGTTTTCTAAAATTTTACCTGAAGCAATCACGTATATTCTGTTAAGCAAAGAAATGCTCAAAGCAACAAAACCAAAAATTGTTGTCACCATGTCAGGGAATACAACACCAGGAAAGTCTGTGATTGTTGCTGCAAAAAGGTTAGGTATTCCTGTCCTTGAAATTCAAGAAGGACTGATAGGATACGATCTGGATTATGTTCATACCCAAAAAGATATTGCTGATCATTATCCACTTGCTGATCTTATTGCAGTTTATGGTGAACATACCAAACAGTTTCTTGTAAAACAAGGCTCTTTTCCTCAAGAGAAGATTCATATCGTTGGACAATTAGCAAGTGATAACCTTGTTATTATAAAAAACAGCATGCAAAAGAAAAATAAAAGTCAGGAACTTAAACAGCGTTTAGGCATCAATCCTGAAGAAAAAGTTGTTGTTTATGCAACAAGCATTGATAAAGAACCATGGAAAACTTATGATCTTGCAACGGAACTCTTTAAAAGTGTTGCTGCTGTAGCGCAAACACAAAATCAAGATAAAAAGCAACTTAGGTTGGTAGTAAAATTACATCCGCGAGATCCTCATGAAGCATGGTATCGAAAGCTTGCTCATCAACAAAATTTAGATGATGTTATTTTTATTAAAGATACCCCTATCTACGAACTCTTTGCGATCACTGACGCCCTTATTGCAGAAAGCTCTACTATTGTTTTAGAAGCAATTATGTTTGGTGTACCCGTAGTATTAATTTGTTTTTCTTCAAACATTCGTGATCAAGGATACATTGCCAGCAATGCTGTAGTGGTTACTGAAAAAAAACAGAATCTTACTCGGAATATCTTTGCCATTTTATATGGCAAAGATATCCAGCAAGAACTTAAGAAAAATACCCAAGAATTCCTTAAAAAACAAGTATATAAGATTGATGGAAAAGTTGCTGATAGAGTTCTTCAACTTGTTGGGCGATATTGAAAAGCTCTCTTTGCAAAGCAAAGGTTGCCATCGGCTCAGCTTTGGCGTAGTTTATAGATAGTACTTTTCTCTCTGGCACTCCGAAAAGTACTCAATATTTTTAGGTGATAAGCTTCGCGATATTGATGGCAACATAAGCTTTTCAATATCGCCACTTGTTGAGAACCTTTATAAATAAACAGATAGTTCCCATTGTTTAGTTGTGAAAAGTTAATTACAAAAGGTGGTTGTTATTGATAATTTAGTCCAAGATAAAAACATACTCATTACCGGAGGCACAGGATCACTGGCAAGACCTCTTATTACAGAACTCCTTCAATTTAATCCAAAAGTAATTCGAATTCTGGATATTGATGAAACTGAACAGTTTGAGATGCAGCAGGATTTTAACAGTGATAAATTGAGGTATTTATTAGGTGATATCCGCGATAGAGAGCGATTAAAAACTGCTATGGAAAATATTGATGTGGTCTTCCATCTCGCTGCATTAAAACATGTTTTAGCCTGTGAATACAATCCTTTTGAAGCTGTTAAAACAAATATTATTGGCACACAAAATGTTATTAATACTGCACTTGAAACAGGTGTTAGCAGGGTTATTTACACCAGCAGTGATAAAGCAGTTAATCCTAATAATACTATGGGTGCAACAAAGCTTCTTGCTGAACGCCTGATTATTGCTGCAAATCATTACAAAGGCAGCAAAAAAACTATTTTTTCCTCAGTAAGGTTTGGGAATATCCTCTGGAGCAGAGGATCAGTAGGACCTTTATTTAAAAAACAGCTTGCAAAAGGCGGACCTCTTACTATTACTGATCCAGCTATGACGCGATTTTTTATGTCGCCAGAAAAAGCAGTTACCCTTTTGTTTAAATGTTTAAGTATTATGCAAGGCGGTGAAATTTTTGTGTTTAAAATGCCTGTTGTTAAGATAAAAGATTTTGGTGAGGTTTTTGTAGAAAAATTTGCAAATTATTACCATTATGATCCGAAAAAGATTCAAATTAATATCATTGGGCTTAAACCTGGAGAAACTATGAGCGAAGAACTCATGACTGAGCAGGAAGCAGAGCGCGCTTATGAGTTTGATGATCTGTTTATTATACCTCCTGAGATTGTTTTGTTTCAACAACAACTAGTTTCATCTTCTTTAAACCTAAAAAAAGCCCATGTTAAAGGATACGATTCTGCTGATGAAATACCTTTAACTAAACTTGAAATTGATACGCTTCTTTCAGAATCTCATTTTGAACAGTACCTTACTTGAGTACGTAATAAGTCCTCTATGGTTTTAGCGCCGGTTCAGCTTTGGAAGCGTACATCAATTGGATTTTTCTCTCTATAAATATAATCCCGACTCCCTCAATAATATAAATCAAGGATTCATAAGTTGGCTTGCGTCTGGGATTATAAGACTTGCCTATCGGCAAGGAACCCCGAAAAATCCCTAATAAAGATATCGAGGAGCTTCACAAAAGTAGGCGCTAAAACCCCAGACTTATTACGTACATGATTAAGAAAGATTTAAGAATAGTTTCTTGTTCCTTCAGTATATGAATGTGCTTGTAACTGGCGGAGCTGGATTTATTGGAAGAGCTGTAGTTAAAAAGCTGCTTCAAGAAAATCATACTGTTTGGGTTATTGATAATCTGAGCAATAGCTCTGCTGAAAACCTCGCTGAATTTAATAATCACTCCCTTTTCAAAGGTTTAATTCAAGGAGATATTGTTGATTATAAACAAACATCAAAATTATTCGAAAATAATTTTGATGTTTGCATTCATTTAGCTGCGCAAATAGAAGTGCAAAATAGTTTGGATAACACCAAAAAGAGTTTTAATAGCAATATCCTTGGAACGTATAATTTATTAGAAGGTTGCATGAAACAAAAAACTACGTTTGTTTTTATCAGCACCTGCATGGTGTATGACACTGTTGCTCCTGAAGAGATAGGTAAAGGCATTACTGAGGAACATCCTGTAAAACCTGCCTCGCCATATGCAGGAACTAAATTAGCAGGAGAACAACTAGCATTATCTTATTATTATGGATTAGGATTGCCCGTTGTTATTTTACGACCATTCAATACCTATGGTCCATTTCAAAAAACAAATCTTGAAGGAGGAGTTGTAAGCATTTTTATTAGCAGTCATGTCCGAGGACATGACCTTAATATTTTTGGCAGCGGCGAACAAACAAGGGATTTACTCTATGTTGAAGACTGTGCTGAGTTTATTGTAAAAGCTGCTTTTTCACAAAAAGCTGTTGGACAAATATTAAACGCAGGTACTGGCAAGGATATAAGGATTAATGAACTTGCAGCTTCCATTGAACCAGTTCCATCAAAAATAAAACATATTCCTCATCATCACCCCCAAGCTGAAATCATGAAACTTGTTTGCAACTATACCAAAGCACATACTCTTCTTAATTGGGAACCAAAAACATCATTAACAGATGGTATTAAAAAAACTGAAGCATGGATTAAAGATCAAAGTTGTATGGAATTAAATATAAACGATAGAAATCAAAAGAGCCCTTCCTCTTCTTACACTCGATTTACCTCACTCTTACCCTATGGTCGTCATTGTATTGAAGAAGATGACATAACAGCAGTTACTGAAGTTTTACGATCATCATGGATAACAACTGGACCAAAAATTGAGGAATTCGAAAAAGCGTTGTGTTCTACTATTGGATGTACTTATGCAGTAGCTGTTAATTCTGGAACAGCTGCGCTTGAATTAGCCCTCCAAGCTCTTGATTTGCCTGAAGATTCTGAGATTATAACAACGCCCTTTACTTTTGTTGCAACAGCAAATAGCATTATTTATAACAAATGCAAACCTGTATTTGTAGACATCTCTCCAGAAACATTAACTATTGACGTCAATAAAATTGAAGCGAAAATAACTCCAAACACAAAAGCCATACTCTATGTTGATTTTGCAGGTTATCCTGCTGCTTTTGATCAGCTCAAAGAAATTGCGCGAAAATATAATCTTTATTTAGTTGAAGATGCTGCACATGCTTTGGGCGCATCTTACGACAACTTAGGAAAGAGAAACGTAGGAACCGCTGCTGATTTGACGATATTCAGCTTTCACCCTGTTAAACATATTACTACTGGTGAAGGCGGCGCTATAACCACTAACAATGAACAATGGCATAAACAATTAAAAATTCTGAGAAATCATGGTATTACTAAAGAGACACGCGAACGATGCAGTAAAGATTCTTCCTGGCAGTACGACCATGTTGCTTTAGGAAGAAATTATCGCATTACTGATTTTCAGGCAGCATTGGGAATTTCACAACTTAATAAATTAGAATTATTTATTAAAAAGAGGACTGAGTTAGCACATGAATATCAACAACTTTTCAAAGATGTGCCTCAAATAAATACACCCAACTATTCCGATACTATCAAACATGCATGGCATCTATTTACCATATTTCTTAATACTAGAAAATATCCTTTTTTAGATCGAGATCTTTTTTTCAAAAAAATGCGCGAGAGAAATATAGGGGTCAATGTCCATTATACGCCCATCTATCACTTCACGTATTATAAAGAAAAATTTTACAGCACTGAACTTGTTAATCCCCTTAATTATCCTCATACTGAAGACATCTTTGCTCGAATTATAACACTGCCTTTATTTCCAACTATGGACGTTAAAGATGTTAGACAAGTAGTAGCATGCATCAAAGAAGTTATCAGTGAACTAGAAAAAATGTCAAGGACTAAAGAAGGTGATATTATGCCACAGCATATTTATATCGGTAAAAGAAGAATTGGACCAGGCGAACCATGTTTTATTATACCTGAAACAACCTTAAACCATAATGGAAGCGTTCAGCAAGCAAAAAAAATGATTGATACTGCAGCTGCTTTAGGAGCCGAGTGCATTAAATTTCAAACATTTAAAACAGAAGCATTTATTTCTGATAAAAATCTTGAATATAGCTATGAACTAGCCGATGGAACAAAAATTACTGAAAAACAATATGATATGTTTAAGAGGTATGAATTAACTGAAAAAGATTTTGTTGAACTCAAAGCATATGCTGAAGCAAAAGGGCTTATCTTTATTTCTACGCCAGGAGGAGATAAGGAAAGCGTTGAAATCCTTGAAAGAATTGGCGTTGATGCTTATAAGATTGGATCTGATGATCTAACCAACTATCCTTTTTTGTCCTATGTCGCAAGGAAAGGAAAACCAATTATCTTATCAACTGGGTATTCGAATGATCTAGAAATCCATGGAGCTGTTGAATCAATTTATGCTGCGGGAAATAAACAATTAATTCTCCTTCACTGTGTCAGTGCTTATCCTACAACCGCAGAAATGGTAAATCTTAATGCGATGAAATATCTTCATGATACCTATCATATACCAACTGGTTTTTCAGATCATACTCCTGGTGTAGCTGTACCTTTAAAAGCTGTGACTTTGGGAGCTTCAGTTATAGAGAAACATTTTACCTTAAATAAATTTGACAAAGGACCCGACCATAGATTTTCTGCTGAACCAGACGAATTACGAAGAATTTTACAAGGCGCAAAAATCTTGCACCAAACACCTGAAAAACTTGCCCAACTCCTCATCACTCCAGAAGAGAAAAGACAAGCAGAAGTTGCTCCTGGCAACTATCGAAAAACATTTCATCAAAGTGAGTTAGATGTGAAAAAAGTGGCGCAAAAAAGCTTGATTTATACTAATGATTTATCTGCCGGGCATATTTTGACAGAACAAGATATTGATATGAAAAGAGCAGATTTTAAAGGCATTACTGATCCAAGAAAGATACAAGAATTACTTGGAAAAAAGCTTACAACCGCAGTCAAGAAGGATGCATTGATTGCTTTGGAACATCTTGGAATGCAATAATTCTTCAGAGAACTTTGCAAAATACTCGCATAGCTCGGGTTACTGCCAGTTCGCATTTAGATCTCTGTTTAACAAAGCAATTTTCTCTCTGGAACTCCGAAAATTGCTCGATAAGTATTTCGAAAATGCTCACAAAATTGGCAGTAACCATAATTTTGCAAAGTTCTTTTTTTGTTTTATTCCAAACAGCTCCAGTTAACTTCCCATATTGAGAGTTTCTCGTTACTCGCAGGTATTTGAGCTTCATGAAATAATTTAAAGCATTTTAATCCTGTACCATTGTAGAAATACAACCTATTGAACATGCTCCCTACTAATTGATTGTCCATAACTGCGAGAGAATACTTGTTATCAGCTCCTTTGAAAATTGATATGCCAGATTCACTTGCATTAAGTTTGTTAAGTTTGAGATCTGTATCATTTACTTGGGATTTAAATATGGTAAATTCAGAATTATTTTGATTGAGATATGATGCATAGGAAGCATAGAATTTTTTATCACCGTCTTGAATATAGACTTCTCCTGTTGTTAGGTTAAGTATAATTTTATTTTTACAAACAACAGCTTCATTCTTTTTCTCACAGTAAGTATCAACGCCATGATATCTTAGTTGCGGCGAGACCCATTTATTTTTTTCTTCAGCATTTTTTATTTTTTTTAGTTCTGCATAGGATGTTTGCGCCTGCTCTTCAGTCATATTCATGCTTGTTTCCATAAAAGCTATTGCTTCAGTTTGTTTGTTTTTGTTAGCATATTGTAATATTTGCGCACGTTTTATATCCCATGAACCTACTTGAGCCCAAACAAACGTCTTAAATATCATGTCATAACTAAGGATAAGAAAAGTTTGCGGCGGCTTACAATGAGTATAGTCCAAGATCTGTTCTACTTTGTCTTGGGCGAATCCTTCTGTTTTAAGAACTTCTGTCGCCTGATCCTTAGGCAGCATCATTATTTGTTCCAGAACATCACGAGTTTTGATTTCATCGTACTTGAAAAAGATTTTCATTGTTTCAAAAGCTCCATATGAAGCGCAACTTAATACTCGTAAAATGGCTGCGCTTTCTTTTTCATCTGAAGTCAACAAAAGTTTTCCAATGTACACAATTTGCTGAGCACTTTGTGTACCACCATCTATAGCCACTGGCCTATCAGCGATTGCTTTAAACCAATGCCCAAAATCCCACCATGAAATAATAACTGCATTTTTTGCCGAGTTCTCTTTGATATAGGTAAGACTATCATACCATGTATCTGTAACCGCAGGTGTGGCAGATTTTACCAGGGTGTAAGCACTTATCAGAGGTGGCGTCAAAAGAGCAATAAAAAATATGACCATTATGATTTTGACTACTGTTTTTGTGAGATAGAGCGCTGAACTAAGTGCTGGTGTAATCATTTCTATAAGATAGCTGATACAAAAACTGAATCCATATGCAAAAGGAGGAATAACTAATAAAACAAACCGATTTCCAAGCGTACTTGAATACATAGTAATAAATAACCATAACAAAAAAAACATGGCAAAACAGGGCTCAAAGGTAGTTTCATAGTCACTACCGCTTTCCTTAATTATTTTCACGAGATAGATATATATAAACGGAAGTCCTAATAATGCTAAAAAGAAAATAATATTTGTAAAAAGATAGGTTAAAAAGATGACGACCCCTAAATATAACATGAGCCATAACAGTATAAAATCATTCAAATAGGGGTTATAATGAGGATCATGCTCTTCTTTTAAATATTCTTTTTTATACATAACGTATAAAAGAATCACTAGGGGGATTATAAAAAAAAGATTAGCTAAACCTTTTTTAAGAATATATTTAATCGCAAACATCCAAAACATTATCCACCCTAAACCTCCGAGCAAAGTTATACTTTTAATGTTTTTAATATTATAACTTAATAATAAAAAACCAACCAGAGCTAAGAAAAAAAAGAGCTGGCCATCAATGCCATTAATTAACTCGATGAGATTTACGGTTTGAAATTCATCTACTGTTGAAAATATATTTGGCCAGAGGTTTTCTGCAGATATCTCTTTGATAGTCAAAAAACCAAATGGTCCAAGAAATCCTGCTTTTAATCCTTCAAAACCTTTGAAAAGAAAAACAAATAATGCTGAAGAGCTTATAAAAACTAGCGACAACAGCATTTCAAATTTAATTTTTTTAAAACCAGTAAAGATATCACCAAAGATATCACTGACGTTTAAAAATTCCCTGAATTGTGTTAATTTTAGCTTTATACTGTTCATATATTTATAGACCATAATTAACATAAATCCAAAAAATACTAGATAGAATGTATACCACCAACCAATCCATGCAAAACTATAAACGCCCATTAAGAAACCAGATGCTAGGATCAATAATAATCTCTTCGTCAAAGAGCCCTGGTATGCTTCAATAAAAAACCAGATTATTATCAAAGGAAATAATATTGTATAAGCATCAGTGTCGTAAAGACCAACCATGGTTCTATGTAATATTATTTTATGAAATGCTACTATTAAACCGGCGAAGAAACCACCTATTGCGCCTCCAAACTTTCTTCCTATGAAAAATGCAGGCACTACTGCAAGCGCACTAAAGAACACCGACAGATAAAATAAAACCGCTAGTAAACTTATATCCTTATTCAAAAGGTGAATTATTTTATACAATATACTTGTTATGAATACATGAAAACTATTAACTTTACTTGTGCCTGATGGTCGGAAAAAATCAGGAAGATTTGCATAGATATAGGTATCATAATATCTCCCCTTTTTCTCTACATCGCCTTCATAACCATGATCAAGATAGTTCTTAACCAATCTATACCAATGCCATGGATCTATTGCAAACAGATATGTTTGACCAGAAGGATCTTGAAATTTTGCTTTGTTTACTAAAGCTTGAGTTTTAACCAACTGCTTTATTTTTTCAGCATTATCCCTGAGATAATTACGTACCTCTCGTTCAACGAAGGCACTTTGCTTTTCACGAGAGAGTTGTGGATATTGGAGCTTAACTTGTTGAGTTATCTTCTCTTTTAACTGAAGATGAATATATTGTTCAGCTTTCTCTTCTTCACCTAAAAAGAACGTTGGTAATATTCTAAGAAAGACACTTATCATTATCAGTATTAATAAAATTAAAAGATATGAATATTTAGACAATGAGTTTAGTTTTGACGTATCTTCGAACATAAATTTGTGGATAATTACTTCCTTATAAAATTCTCGCTTTTTACATTATTTTTACTAAACTTTATAAGTATTTCCCTATTTTTAAGTATAATATGCCACACAACTATCCTAGTAAAAGAATTGCGGTTATAATCCAAGCGAGAGTAGGTTCTACAAGATTACCTTCTAAAATCCTACTCAACCTAGCTGGAAAACCTATGTTAACTCATATTATCGAACGCTGCCAAACCTTGCTTGATAATGGTGATATAGATGCAATTGTTGTTGCGACATCAACTAATGTTAAAATTGCTCAAGAATGCGGAGTTCAATGGTATCAAGGGAGTGAAGATGACATTATGCAGCGTTATAAAGAAGCTGCTCAAAAATATGCTGCAGATATTATCATAAGAGTTACTGCAGACTGTCCTTTAGTTGATGTTGAAGAAATCAGCAGGATGCTCGCATATTTTATGGAGCATCAAACACATAACTCTGATAAATTTCTTAAATTAGATTATATTCATAATATTAGCAATACTGGTCTTACGTTGAATAACACCGGTGTTCCGTTAGGATTAGGAGCAGAGATAATTACTAAAGAAGCTTTATTAAAAGCAGATGCCTTAGCAGTGAAACCATATCAACGCGAACCATTTTTAGTCATTGAGGAATTTCCCCAGCAATTTTCAACTGAGTTTTTTCCTGCATCACCTTGGCTGCAGCACCATACTTTCAGATTGACTGTTGATGAACAGGCAGATTATGATTTAATGAACATTATCTATGATAAACTATATCATCCTTTGGCGCGTAGTGCGAGGGAAAGAATTGTTACTATTAAAGAATGCATTGATTTTCTTAAATCTCATCCTGATATTGCAGCTATTAATTCTAACGTGAATCAAAAAACATATTACGCTGTTAGTGAATATCTCCAAGCTCCGAATGTTGTTTTTTATTGTGAAGCAAGCTCAGATATTGGATTAGGCCATGTTATGAGATCACTTACTTTAGCGCAGAAATTAAAAGATAAATATAATGCAAATGTTTGTTTTTATGTAAATCTATTTGAACCAGCTCTCAACCTGATTTCAAAAGCTAACTTTGTTTATTCTACTTCACCTAACATACCAAATACCGATATTATTGTTATTGATGTACTGCGTTCACTAATATTAGGGGAGCAGTTAATAAGAAGAATAAAAAACAAATGCAAGGCGTTAGTTATTATTGATGATCTGTATAATTTCACTGATTTATATTCTTCAGCAGATATAGTTGTCAATACACAGATTTCTGCAGACGAGACTAACTATGACCAGTTTCCAGCTTTAAAAAAGCTTCTTGGATTAAACTATTTGCTTTTACGCAGATCTTTCCAAAAATATCTTAATGAAATATCAGAAAACCTCAAAAAAAAACAGCAATCTAATCTGAAAAATATTCTGGTTACGTTTGGCGGAGGAGATAGATTAGGCTCAACGTTAAAAGTTATTACTGCCCTAAACAAAGCATCGCTGCCTATTAAGATTACCGTGATTATAGGAAATGCCTTTCCGTTTATGAAAGAATTAGAGCAACTGAGAACTAAATTATCATCTAATTTTGAGATTGTGTTTAATGCTTCTAATATTGAAGATTATATGTACCAAGCAGACATTGCATTTTGCACCGCTGGCTATACCGGATATGAATTACTTGCATTAGGAACTCCTTTTTTTGTTATTGAACAAGAACCTGAACAACAACGTATCATTGAGAAACTTGTTGAAACTGGAGCTGTCCGTTCTTTGGGCTATCATGATAAAGTAACAGAAGAAAAGATTATAACAGCTGTTACCTCCCTACTTTTGTTTCCACAACAGCTAGTTGACATGAAGAAAAAATGTTATGGTTTAATTGATGGAAAAGGCACTGAACGCGTTGCTGATGAAATAATCAAGATTTATAAACAAAAAAATAGTTTAAACATTTCAAAAATTACCCTTGGCACTGCACAATTTAGTCCAGGATACGGCGTTGCAAATACTAGGGGGAACCTTTGTTTAAAAGAGGCTTATAGTATTTTACAAACTGCCACAGCATTAGGAATAACAGTTATTGATACTGCACCAATATATGGTGAAGCTGAAAAGAGATTAGGATCTTTTTTTTCTAAGCTTCATCAAAAAGAGCTGCCAACAATCGTTACCAAAATATCTGATTTAGAACAAATACATACTCTTGAACAGGAACAAGCCTATGAATTTATGAAATCACAAGTCCTCTCATCTGCGCGTAAATTGCAGCTCAGTAAAATCTCCATATGTTTATTGCATGATGCTTCAAACATGAACAATCCTAAAGTCATCTCTAGTTTATTAAGATTAAAAGAAGAAGGATTGGTTGGTAAAATAGGTGTTTCAATCTATCATCCTGACGAAGTAACGACTTTTTTAAACACTGACATTTTTGAAGTTATACAATTGCCTATTAATTTATTGGATACTCGTTTAATTAAGAATGGTTTACTGCATAAGCTGCACCAAAAACGAATTCTTGTTTTTGCGAGAAGCATTTTTCTTCAAGGGTTATTTTTTTTAGATTATAAGAAACTTCCACCCCACCTTGAGTTTGCCCGTGATCACCTTAAGCGTATACATCAGATAGCCCACAAGATTGGACTTTCTGTTCCTCAGCTTGCCTTCACTTTTGTCAGGGATATTCCTGAAATAACCAGCTTAGTCATTGGAGCTGAGAATGCTCAACAGATTGAAGAAACTGTTTCTCTTCTTCAAACAGAACCTCTCCCTGAAAAAATTAATAAAGAAATTCTTAATACCTTTAACAATGTCCCTGAAAAATTAATTAACCCAAGTTTATGGGAGAGCAAGACTTAACATGGCTGCACATAATTTATTCGATCTATCCAACAAAATCATTGTAGTTACCGGAGGCGCTGGACATCTTGGAAAAAGCATCTCTGAAGGTTTGGCAGAGGCAAATGCAATAGTATTTATAGCAGGAAATAATCTTGAAAAGTGCCAAATGGTTGCAGAAGAAATAAACCTAAAATTTAATTTGAAAACTACTCAAGCGTTAGAACTAGATATTAATTCTTCGAACTCTATCAACGCTTGTTTTAAAAACATTACACAAAAACATGGCAAGATTGATGTTCTCATCAATAACGCTTGTTTTGGGAAAGGCGGAACCATTGAAGACATTTCAGAAGAAAACTGGACTGATGGAATTAATGGAACTATCAATGGTGTCTTTAAATGCATACAAGCAGTTATTCCCCATATGAACAGAAATAAAGGTGGATCGATTATTAACATTGCTTCAATCTATGGCGTTGTTTCTCCTGATCCAAATATTTATGGTGATTCAGGTTTTAATAATCCACCGAATTATGGAGCTGGCAAAGCTGCGATAATCCAATTCACGAAATATGCAGCCTGTCATTTAGGAACAAAAAAAATAAGAGTTAATGCTATCAGCCCAGGGGCGTTTCCTGATGAAGATGTCCAGAAAAATAAAAATTTTATTACCCATCTTAATAAGAAAATTCCTTTAGGAAGGATTGGGAGAAGCGATGAACTCAAAGGGATCACTATCTTTTTATCGTCAGATGCCTCAAGCTATATTACCGGGGCGAATATTATGGTAGATGGAGGTTGGACTGCATGGTAAAGAGTCAGATTACCCGCCATAATAAACCATATTTGGATGAAGAGGATGAAAAAGCGATAGCTGAAGTATTACGCTCAAAGTATATTGCACAAGGCCCTTGTGTGAAAGCTTTTGAACAAGCATTTGCGGAATATATACAAGTACCGTATACAGTAGCTGTTAATTCAGGCGCTTCTGCACTGCATCTTGCATTGCTTGCCCTCGGAGTAAAGAAAGATGATGAAGTTATTGTACCAACCTATGTCTGCACTGCATTACTCAATGCAATTTACTATACCGGCGCAATTCCTGTTATTGTAGATATTTCTCTTGAGACTTATAGTTTATCTTTTGAAGCAACAAAGAAGAACATAACTAAAAGAACAAAAGCGATCATAATCCCTTATATGGTGGGGATTGTTTTTAATATTGAACCATTTAAGAAATTAGGAATTCCCATTATTGAAGATTGCGCACAAGTGTTAGGGGCAACAGCTCATGGAAAAAAACTGGGGAGTTTTGGTGATATAAGCATATTCTCATTTTATGCAACAAAAACTATAACTACCGGACAAGGAGGCATGGTTGCGTCAAAACATAAGAAATATATTGATTATATACGAGATTTAATAACATATGACTGCAGAGATGATTATAAAGTAAGGTATAATTATCAGATGACTGATATTGCTGCAGCATTAGGGGTTTCCCAGCTAAAAAAGATCTCAACGTTTATTGATCGAAGAAAAAAGATTGCATTAGGTTATCAACAAATTATAAGTTCCTGCAAAAATAATCTTATCGTGAAAGATATGCCCTCTCCTCAAACTCCTGATTCTGAAAGCAATTATTACAGATATATTATTCGATTAAAAGACTCTGTAGAGGAGATTATTCCAGTTTTTGCCAAGCATGGCGTGGAAGTGAAGAATTTTTCAGACAGGTATTGCTTCCTTCATCGTTATTTGAAAAAAGATCAAAAAGAGTATCCAAATGCTGAACAAATTTACGACAGATTATTGTCGCTTCCGTTATATCCTGCGTTAGGTGATGATGAAATTATTTTGATTCAGACTGCACTTAAAAAAGTGCTAAAGAACTTATGAGGTGAGAACAATGTCTTTTACAAATATAAAAGATTTAAAAGATACCTTTAAAAAACTAATTGATAATGAAGATGATAGGTTTCATCCTCTTGTTTTAATTCATGGACAACCAGAGTTAGGAAATAATATTTATGTGGGGGCATTTTCTGAAATCAATGCACGGCATAGTTCAGTGAAAATAGGCAACAATTGCGATATTGCTTCGTTTGTATCAATTAATGTAGCTGATTCTCATAAAAGAGTTCTTGGTTTGTCAGAAGAAATTGAAAGAAAGCCCATTGTTATAGAGAATAATGTGTTCATTGGTTCTCATTCTTTTGTCAAAGCAGGGGCGCATATTGGGCATCACTCAGTTGTTGCTGCCGGAACCATGGTAAATGGCGTTGCTATTCCACCATATTCTCTTATTTATGGCAATCCTATGCAAATAAAAGAAGGATATTACAAAAAATACAAAAAACTTGTGGATTGAAAAATGAAAATTACTATATTATGTGAAAAAGACAATTGGTCGAATAAGTATCTTCCCATACTTGTTAATGAACTTCCAGGTAATGATATTACTATTATATCTGACCATAAAGATGTTACTACTGGAGATCTTTTAATATTATTAAGTTATGGAAAGATTTTACCAAAGGAAAAACTAACATTAAACAAATATACTATTTTGAGCCATAGCAGCGATCTTCCTTTAGGAAAAGGCTGGAATCCTGTTCATTGGCTTGTGCTCAAAGGAGAGAATAAAATTCCTTCCTGTTTAATTAAAGCTGTTGAAAAAGTTGATGCAGGAGAGATATATTTGAAGGAGTATACTTATTTAGATGGGACAGAGTTGTTAGAGGAGATTAGAGAAAAAGTTATTACCACAGATTTTAAAATGATAAAAAGATTTATTCATAATATCAATAATATACAACCAGAAAAGCAATTTGGAAGCTCGACGTATTATAGAAAAAGAGCTCAGGAAGATAGCAGATTAGA